>DATFIG010000114.1:0-5159 GCA_035270345.1 Haploplasma sp. | reverse complement strand
ATTAATAACTGTTCTTTAAAAACATCTAATTGTTGATCAGTAAACATCTGATTAACATTTAAAAACACTTCTTTATTTAAATCATTTGCTTGCTTAATTATAGTATTAATCTCATCAATACTAAAACTCTTTGTTAATCTTGCTGAAAATGATTCATTACCTACTAAAAAACCATCAGCAAACTCACTTAGTTTTTCTAAATTGTTAATATCAAAAATCGTTACTAGTTTTTTCATTTTTTATACTCACACTCATCCCATCACCATCATCATAAAAAGTTGTCGAAAAATGTTCATTATTTCGTAAGAACTCTTTAAAACGATCAATTTTACCTAATAGTTGTCGCGTATTACGTGACACTTTAGTTATATCTAAATTATGAAAGTTTAAATTATCACAAATAATAATTCCACCTTCATTTAAATGTTTCTCATACTTATTAAAAAACTTCTCATATTGTGCTTTAGCAGCATCTATAAAAATTAAATCAAACTTACCTGTTACTAATTCCGTCGTTAAAGCATCATCATGTATAAGAGTAATTTTATCATTTAAAGCTAACTCATTAACGTGTTTAACCGCTAGTTCATGCATTAAATCATTACGTTCTACACTAGTTACACTAGCTCCATTCATAGTAAAAGAAATCGCACTATAACCAATAGCAGTACCGATTTCTAAGATTGTTTTAATATTGTATTGTTTAATTTTATTAATGATGAAGGCTAAGCCTTCATCATTAATAATAGGTACGTCGTTTTTTAAAGCAAAATCTTTAATTTTACTCGTCATCTTCTTCGTCTAATTCATCTTCTAATTCGTCAAAATATTCGTCAACAAGTTCATCTAACATTTCCCACTCTTCTTCAGTTTCAATGTCGATTAATTCACCTTCACCGTTTTCTCCTTCGATATATTTAGCTGCGCTAATATCTCCAGTTTCAGCTAATTCAAAAACTACATAGTTTTCTTCATTTGCTTCGTGTGTAAATAAAATTGTAGCTAATTGCTCTTCCCCGTCGTCACTTACTAAAGTAATTTGATTTTCATTCATTATTTTTGTTCTCCTTATAATCTAAATAATTTTGCAGTATTATTACTGCTGCTATTTCGTCTTTTTTATTTCTTTGTTTCTTTCTTGATGCATTACCTTTTACTAAAGATTTAATTGCTGCTTGAGTTGAAGTTCTTTCATCCCATAAAACAATTTCTACATCAATTAACTCTTTAATCTTTTCACCAAAATCAATTGTTATTTGGCCTCTAATACCTAAATCATTATTCATATGTTTTGGTAAACCTATTACAAGAGTTGTGATTTTTTCTGCTACAATAATATCCTTCATAATTAATGCTGCAGCATCATAATCATCATCTTTAAAATATTTAGTTGTAAATGCATTAGCAATAATTCCTGAATTACTAATTGCTAAACCTAAAGATTTACTACCTAAGTCTAATCCTAAATAATTTTTCATAACTCTTCCTTTATTAATATTAATGCCTCATCTAAATTAGTAAGATCTTTCGTCCCACCTTGTGCTAAGTTTGGACGTCCACCACCAGAACCATTAACTTTACTAGTTAATGATTTAATTAAATTACCAGCATGAGTCTTACCATCAGTTTTTGCAATAAATGTAGCACTACTTTCATCTACATTAACTAGTAGTAAAGTCTCTGCTTTAATTTTATCATATAAGACATCAACTAATTGTTTTAAAGTGTTATTATCAATGTTTTTAGTCTCAATAATAGCTTTACTTGTTGTACCTTCCGGTATTAAACTATCAGCATTAGCAATTATATCCTTAGTATATGAATCTTTTAATGCTTTTTCAGCATCATGAACTTTAGCTCTTGCTTCTACTAAGTATTTTCTAGCATTAATAATATCTTGATATGAATTAGTATTAAGTGTTAACTCAAATAATTCTAAATCTTTAAAGTTTTCTTTAACTTTGCTATTTAATTGCTCTAATTCGTCACTAATATGTTTTGTAGCAACTTTGATTTCAGTTTCAATGTTAGAACCTGTTGTTGCGGTAATACGGTAAATACCTGAACCTGTTGACTCAAATGAGATAATCGCAAACTTGCCTATTGAATTAGTACTACTTGTATGTGTCCCTCCACATAACTCAATACTGTAATCCATATTTACAACCCTTACTAAGTCACCATATTTTTCACCAAATAGAGCCATCGCCCCTAACTTCTTAGCTTCATCAATTGGCATTTCTTTAATAACAATTGCTAAATTATCATTAATTTTAGCATTTACGATTCTTTCTAATTCTAAGATATCTAAATCACTAACATTTTCGTAGTGGTTAAAATCAAATCTTAAATATTTATCATTAACAAGTGAACCTTGTTGCACAACATGTGTACCATAAATATCTTTTAATGCTTGATGTAAAAGGTGTGTTGCTGAGTGATTTTTCTCAGTCTTTTCACGCACTTCTTTATTAACTGATGCAGTAACACTTTGACCTAATGTAAACGATCCTTCAATAACATGTAAGTGTTGACCGTGTGGTAATTTAATAACATTAGATACTTTAACATTATCAATTAAACCTTGATCCCCTACTTGTCCACCACTTGTTGCATAAAACGGTGTTTTATCTAAAACAATACCTTCATCAAAAATACCAATTACTTTAGAATTACTTGTTAAATTATCATAACCAATAAACTCTGATTTTTCTTCAAAGTTTAAAAACTCTTCTTTTTGACTGCCCATTGATGAAACATCACTTCTAGCACTTCTCGAACGTTCTTTTTGTTCTTCAAGTGCTACATTAAATCCATCAACATCAACTTTAACGCCGTGTTCTTCTGCATACTCCAATGTAAGTTCAATTGGGAAACCATAAGTGTCATAAAGCATAAATGCTGTTTTACCACTAATAACATTTCCTTCTTTCTTTATAGCTTCTTCAATATGCTTTTCACCATCAGCAATAGTTAATAAGAATTGTTCTTCTTCTTTTAAAATTATTTTTTTAGCAATACTACTTCCATCTTTTAAGTTTGGATAAAATTCACCCATAACACTAACAACACTATCAACTAATAAATGTAAGAATGGTTTTTTAAATCCTAAATTACGTCCATATTTAACAGCTCTTCTTAAGATTCTTCTTAATACATATCCGCGACCTTCATTTGATAACATCGCACCATCAGTAATTGAAAATACTAATGTTTTAATATGGTCAGCAATAACTTTAAAAGCCATTTGCCCGTCATATTTAACACCACTTAAACTTTCAATTACTTGAATGATTGGTAAAAATAAATCAGTTTCAAAGTTTGTTTCTGTTCCTTGAATAACACAAGCAAATCTTTCTAATCCAGCTCCAGTATCAATATTTTTATTCGGTAATTCTGGATAATCAATTCTCTTTAAACCATCTTTAGCATTATACATTGAAAATACAATGTTCCATATTTCAATATAACGATCATTTTCTAAATCTTGTTCTACTAGTTCTAAACCACGTGAATCATATTTTTCACCACGGTCAAAGAAAATTTCAGTATTTGGACCACTTGGACCTTCACCAATTTCCCAGAAGTTTCCTTCAACAGGAATTACTTTTTCTTCACTAACACCTAAACTGATCCATTTATTCTTAGCATCTAAATCATCTGGATAATAAGTAAATACTAATTTATCAACTGGAAAACCAAAATATTCTGGGCTAGTTAATAACTCAAATCCCATTTCAATAGCTTCATTTTTAAAGTAATCACCAATTGAAAAGTTACCTAACATTTCAAAGAATGTATGGTGTCTTGCTGTTCTACCAACATTATCAATATCATTTGTTCTAATACATTTTTGAACGTTAACTAAACGATCAGAAACTGGTTTTTCACTACCATCAAAATATTTTTTAAGTGGTGCAACACCCGCATTCACCCATAGTAAAGTAGGATCATTAATTGGTATTAATGATGCACTATCAACAATATGATGACCTTTATTTTCAAAAAATCGTAACCATGTTTCTCTAATTTCTTGTGATGACATATAACGCATAAATATCATTCCCCTTTTTCATAAAATAATAAAATCCTTAGATAAAATAAATTATCTAAGGACGAAATAGTTTTTTCCGTGGTACCACCTTAATTCTAGATTATATCTAGCACTTAGTATGTAGTTTTATGCTCCTAAATAGCTTTCATTAACTAACTTGCTTTGTTTTCAGCACCCACAAAGTCTCTAAGTTCCCATTAGTTAATTACTCTTTTAATCAACGCAAATATATTTTAGCATAAGATGGTTATATTGTAAAGTTTGTTAATTAAAAATTATAGTTTACTTCTCTTACTGGTAATACAACTTCATTAGTTGCTAATAAATCAATTAATAAACCTGTTGTATTAGCCATAGTTTTTAATCTTGCAATAGTTGTTAAGTTTGCATTGTATGCGCCCCAAATTAGTTCTGCAAACTCTGGATGATCAATAAATGGATTTCTATTGTTTTGAGCTCCATATAAAACATCGTTTCTTCTTTCTTCAAAAGCATCAACTGGATCTTCAAAGTGCCATTTTAACATTAAGTTAATTACATCTTTACCTGCAAATGCTTTAGTTGGTGTAATTACACTTGGGAATCTAACCATCATGTACATTGCAATTCTAGCTGAGTCACCTTTATGGTCATCACCAGGATAGAATCCACCACTAACTTTGTTCCATTGTCCAGAACCAGCAGCAAATTTTAAACTACTTCTTGTACTGTTAATTGAAGCTCTTGAGATTCTTAAGTTATGTAAATCACCTTTATTACCTACAGAGCCTGTATACCATGATTGTGGCATTACATGTTCTTTGTTCCATTCATTAGGTCCGCCACTTCCAGCAGCATTATTAGACATAGCTTCACCGTCATAGATTGTATATACATTGCCTGCTTTAGTAGGATGTTTATCTGCATCAATTAAGTATGAATTTAAGTTTCCACCGTAACCCTTTACTTTAGTACCTTCATCTAATCTTTTCTTAAGGTTTGCTCTAAATTCATCACCAACAGTATTATCTAATCCTCTACCTTGGTAATATTCATGTAAATCACCAGCTTCTCTTACTTTGTAAGTAGCTTTTAATGTAAATGGTTTAGTTACTAATTGGTCAAA
>DATFIG010000113.1:0-5450 GCA_035270345.1 Haploplasma sp. | reverse complement strand
AGTAATTTTTTCATTTTTATAGCTCCTTTTCTTTTATTTTATCATAGGTTATCACAGATAAAGGCTATATATACTTTCGTTATTAATTATGGGATGAGTTTATAAAAGTAAACCGATACCTTCCGTTAAATACTTGAAGACATCTTTATCATTTTCATAAGTTAACATATTTAGAACTTCTTTTTCATTTAGCCAATGAATTTCTAATACTTCTTCAACTTGGATTGTAAAGTTTGTATTTAATGCTTTAGCTAAAAAGAATGTTACTTCTTTTTTTATGCCTGGTTTTGGTTCGTAATATACTTCTTTAAAAATAGTGTTATTAAGGTCTACTTTAATGTTAGTTTCTTCATATATTTCTCTTATTGCAGTTTGTTCCTTTGTCTCACCTTTTTCCATATGTCCCTTAGGGAAGCCATAATGATTAGTATATTTTTGTTTAATAACTAAATATTTTAATTCGTTATCAATTTTAGTATATACTAGTGCTCCGCATGATCTTTCACTTATCATATTTACTCTCCATATATTAAAAGAAGAGGTTGCCCTCTTCTTAATTAATTTTATTTTTCTTCAAATAAGTTATCTGTTGAAACTGTTTCTTCTTCATTTTCAACCGGTGCTAAGTTTTTAGCTAAACTAACATCATTATTAACATCAATTGCTTGTTGTGTAATAACTTCAGTATTTTCAGATTCAACTACATCTTCCTCTTTATCAGCAGGAACAATTGCTACTGTCGAAACTTTTTGTTCGCCTCTAACATTAATAATTCTAACACCTTGTGTTGCACGTCCTGTTTTAGCAATTTGATCAATAGCTGTTCTAATTACTAATCCTTTGTCGGTTACAACAATTAGGTCATCCTCAGTATTAACTACTCTTAGAGCTCTTGGTGCACCGTTCTTATCAGTAATGTTAAGTGTCTTAACACCTTTACCGCCACGGTTTTGTGCACGGTAGTCAGCAGCAATAGTACGTTTACCGTAACCATTTTCTGTTACCACTAAGATTTCATCTTCATCTGAATCAATAATAGCTGCTCCAATGATTTCTTCTGTATCTTCAATCCACATACCTCGAACACCTGTTGCAGTACGTCCCATTGATCTTACTTCTTCTTCTTTGAATCTAATAGCTTTACCATTAGAAGCACCCATTAAAATATCTTTAGTGCCGTTAGTAGTTCTAACAGTAATCAACTCATCATCTTCTCTTAAAGTTAATGCAATAATACCATTTGTACGAATATTTTGATATTCAGAAATTGGTGTACGTTTAATAACTCCAGATTTAGTAACAAATACTAAGAATTTACTTTCATCTTCAAATGATTTAACACTTGTAAATGATGTTAACACTTCTCCTTCTTGGAAATTTAAGTAGTTAACAATTGGTGATCCTTTAGCAGTTCTTGATGCTTCTGGAATAATATAACCTTTTATTTTAAATACTCGCCCTTTATTAGTAAAGAACAAGTGGTAATCATGTGTTGATGTCATTGCAATATGTTCTACAAAGTCATCATCATGTACTTTCATTCCTGACATTCCAACACCACCACGGTTTTGTGAACGGTATTGATCAACTTTCATACGTTTGATATAACCTTTTGAAGTAACTGTAATAATTACATCTTCAACAGGAATTAAATCTTCGTTTTCAATTGATAAGTCATCGTGTAAGTTAATTTCAGATTTTCTTGCATCACCAAATTTATCTTTAATTTCTGATAATTCAGTTGCAACAATATTTTCCTTCAGTTCTGAACTAGCTAAAATTTCATTTAGATCAATAATTTTTAATCTAATTTCTTCAGCTTCTTCTTTAATCTTATCGATTTCTAGACCAGTTAATCTTTGTAATCTCATATCTAAGATTGCTCTTGCTTGTGTTTCATCAAAGTCGTATTCATCCATTAATGCATTACGAGCAATTTCACCAGTTTGAGAAGCTTTAATAATTTCAATAGCACGATCAATATCATTTAGTACTGTTACAAATGCTCTTAGTAAATGAGCTCTTGCTTCTGCACGGTTTAATTCAAATTGAGTTCTTCTTTGAATAACTTCAACTTGGAAATCAAAGTAATTTACAATAATATCTTTTAAGTTAACCATCTCTGGACGGTTATTAACTAATGCAATCATGTTGAATCCAAATGAACGTTGTAATTGAGTATTCTTATAAAGGTTATTTAGCATAACAGACGGATTTACATCTCTTCTAATGTCAATAACAATTCTCATACCTTTACGGTTTGATTCATCACGTAATCCTGTAATTCCTTCTAATTTTCCTTCTTTAGCTAACTCAGCAATTCTTTCAATTAAGGTTGTTTTATTAACTTGGTATGGAATTTCAGAAACGATAATACTTGATAAACCATTTTTTCGTTCAACAATATCAGTTTTAGCACGCATCGCAATTGTTCCACGTCCTGTTTCATAAGCTGATCTTAAACCTGTTAGACCTAAGATAGACGCTCCTGTTGGGAAGTCTGGTCCTTTAATATGTTCCATTAATTCAGATATTGTAATATCTTTATTATCTTTATAAGCTAAGATTCCATCAATAACTTCACTTAAGTTATGAGGTGGAATATTTGTTGCCATCCCAACAGCAATACCTGTTGATCCATTTACTAATAGATTAGGGAATCTTGCTGGTAAAACTGATGGTTCTTGTTCACTGTTGTCGTAGTTTCCAACAAAGTCAACTGTATCTTTATCAATATCTCTTAACATTTCCATTGATATACGACTCATTCTTGCTTCTGTATAACGCATAGCTGCTGCTCCGTCACCATCAATAGAACCGAAGTTACCGTGCCCATCAACTAACATGTAACGGTAGCTAAAGTCTTGTGCCATTCTAACCATTGTTTCATAAATACTTGAGTCACCGTGTGGGTGATATTTACCCATAACGTCCCCAACAATACGAGCACTTTTCTTATATGCTGTATTACTATACATTCCAAGTTCATTCATTCCAAATAGAATTCTTCTTTGAACTGGTTTTAATCCATCTCTAATATCTGGTAATGCACGCGAAACAATAACACTCATAGCATAACTTAGAAATGACTTTTTCATTTCAGAAGCAATATTAACATCTTTAATATTACCTTCTGTTGTTTTTATAACATCGTCTTCAATTAACTCTAAATCTTTATCGTCTGTCATATTTATACTCCTTAAATATCAATGTCGCTAGCATATTCAGCATTAGTTTGAATAAAATCTTTTCTTGGTTCAACTTCTTCACCCATTAACATACTAAATACATTATCTGCTTCCATAGCATCTTGTAAAGTTGCTCTTAATAAAGTTCTAGTTTCAGGATTCATTGTCGTATCCCATAACTGTTCAGGGTTCATTTCCCCTAGCCCTTTATATCTTTGTAATTGGTATCTACCTTCAAACGCTTCAATAACTTCTGGTAGTGATTCATCATCATAAACATATTCAAATCTTCTACCACTTGATACTTTGTATAGTGGTGGTTGAGCAAAATAGATATAACCTAAATCAACTAGTGGTCTTAAGTGACGATAGAAGAATGTTAATAATAATGTTCTAATATGCGCTCCATCAACGTCAGCATCCGTCATAATAATAATTTTGTGATAACGTGCTTTTTCAGCATCAAAATCATCACCAATCCCTGTTCCTACAGCTTGGAACATAGATAGAATTTCATTGTTATTTAAAATCTTATCTAAACGTGCTTTTTCAACGTTTAAAACTTTACCTCTTAACGGTAAAATCGCTTGATACTCGGATTCTCTACCTTGTTTTGCTGAACCACCGGCAGAGTCTCCTTCCACAATATATAGTTCTGCTTTAGTAGCATCACGTGTACGACAGTCAGCTAACTTAGATGCAAATCCTATATTGTCTAATGGGCTCTTTCTTCTTGTAGCTTCTCTAGCTTTCCTAGCTGCAACACGAGATCTTTGAGCTAAAATTACTTTATCAATAATTGCTTTAGCATCAGCAGGATTTTCTTGTAAGAAACGATCTAATGATTCTCCTAAGATTTGAGAAACAATTTGTCTTACTTCTGTATTACCTAATTTAGTTTTAGTCTGACCTTCAAATTGTGGGTCTGGATGTTTGATCGAAAGAATAGCTACTAAACCTTCTCTTGTATCTTCACCAATAAAACTTTCATCATCTTTTAACATTTTAGCAGCTTTACCATAGTTGTTTAATACTCTAGTTAAAGCCATTTTAAATCCATCTTCATGCATTCCACCTTCTTTAGTTGGAATGTTGTTCGCAAATGAATAAATATTAGGATTATATGAATCATTATATTGCATTGAGATTTCAACGTTAATATCATCTACCATTGTTTCAACATAAAACAGGTTTTTATTAACTTTAATTTTATTACCATTTAAGTATTCAGCATATTCAACAATACCACCTTCATAGTGATAAGTATTAGTTAATTCCTCTTCGCCTCTTAGATCAGTAATTGTTAATTTAATCCCTTTATTTAAGAATGCTAATTGTTGGATACGTTGTCTTAAACGATCATAATCGTATTCTTGTGTTTCTATAAAAATTGAATCATCAAACATAAATTCAATGATAGTTCCTGTGTGTTCGCTAACACCCTTTTCAATAACATCAGTTACTGGAATACCACGCTCATATTTTTGATAATAGTTTTTATTGTTTCTATGTACGTTAACCGTAAACCAGTTAGATAAGGCGTTTACTACTGCAGCACCTACACCGTGTAGTCCTCCTGATACCTTATAAGAATCACCATCAAACTTACCACCTGCGTGTAAAGTTGTTAAGATTGTTTCTACTGCTGGTCTACCTGTGTGTGGATGCACATCAACAGGAATACCACGTCCATCATCAATAACTTTAATGATTTGACCAGGTAAAATTTCTAGTGTTATTTCACTAGCATGACCTGCCAAAGCCTCATCAATTGAGTTATCAATTATTTCCCAAACTAAATGATGTAAACCATCAGCTCCAGTTGTACCAATATACATCCCTGGTCTTTTTCTTACCGGCTCCAAACCTTCTAAGATTTGAATATTGGATGCATCATAATTATTATGTTGACTCATACTTCGATCTCCTTTAATTTAATTATTTGGATGTTTCTATTTTTAATATTAATTGCACTATTCATTATTACTTGAACATCACTAGGAAGTTCATTTAAAAATATTTCTTGAATTACTTCATCTAGCTCACTTAAAACATCATCTAATAATAAAACTACTTTACTATTTGATTGTTCTTCAATTACTTTTAATAATCCTAATTTAATTGAAATAACCATCAATCTAATTTCACCTTGTGATGCAACCTTTGCTAAATTACCATTAAACTTAATTGTAAAATCATCACGATGTGGACCAGATGTTGTTGTTTTATATAAAATATCCGTTTTTTGATTATTAGTTAAAT
>DATFIG010000112.1:0-6954 GCA_035270345.1 Haploplasma sp. | reverse complement strand
CTCTAAAATAACATAACCATGATCACAACCAATATCTAATAAAGTATTAATACCTTTAGTCTTTTCAACTAAAGCATCAATACGATTATTTTTTATCATAGTAAAAGTCTCTAAGTTTTTGTTGACGTGATGGATGTTTTAATTTACGCATCGCTTTTGCTTCAATTTGACGAATACGTTCTCTTGTTACTCCAAATTCACGACCAACCTCTTCTAAAGTATAAGTTTTACCATCATATAAACCATAACGTAATCTTAATACTTTTTCTTCACGATCAGTTAACGTTTCTAAGATTTCATCAAGCGCTTGAATTGTCATATCTTGTAACATTGATTCATGCGGTGTTAATGTTGATGCATCACTAATAAAATCTCCTAATGATGAATCTTCTTCCTCACCAACAGTTGATTCAAGTGAAATTGGTTCACGTGATATTCTTTGAATATGCTGAATTTTTTCAGCAGTCATTTCCATTTCAACACCAATTTCTTCTGGTGTTGGTTCACGACCAAATTCTTGTGTTAATTGACGTGTAATACGTGCCATTTTATTAATAGTCTCAACCATATGAACAGGAATTCTAATTGTTCTTGCTTGATCAGCAACCGCTCTAGTAATGGCTTGTCTAATCCACCATGTTGCATATGTAGAGAATTTAAATCCTTTTTCATAGTCGAACTTATCAACTGCACGGATTAATCCCATATTACCTTCTTGAATTAAATCCAAGAATAATAAACCACGATTTGTATATTTTTTTGCAATACTAACAACTAAACGGTAGTTAGCTTCAACTAATGCATTTTTAGCATCTTCACCATCTAGTACTAATTCTTCTAATTGTTTTAAATCATCTAATTCTAAATCTAATTCGCCATCATTGTAAAAATCAATTTGCTCTTGAGCTGCTTTACCAGTTTCTACAAGTTTAGCTAATCTAACTTCTTCTTCTTGATTAATTAAAGGAATTCTACCTATTTCTTTTAAGTACATACGAACTGGATCATCAGTTCTAACTGTACTAGCTACTTCTTCTACTTCTAATAACTCTTCTTCTTCAACTTCCAAACCTGCAAGTGATAGATCATCCGGTTCTTCATCAATAAAATCAGCACTAATCTTTAAGTCTAAACCAACTACATTGATGTCATTTTCTTCTAATAAATCAATGACTTCATCTAAGTCAATCTCTTTTGTTATATGTTTTTTGACAACTGCGACGTCAATCTCATTGTCCTCATCTGCTTTTTTTATTAATTCTTTAACTATTTTATCCATTACTTAATAAATCCTCCCTTAATAAATCTAATTCTTTCTTTAATTTTAAATATTCTTCTGTTTCATTAGCAATATCTAGACCTCTGAAACCTTTTTCTTCCATTTCTTTAATTAAATATTCGATACGACGTTGTGTCGTTGTTGATTTAACTAATAAAACATATTGTTCTATTTCACTTTCTTCTAAGATTGTTTGGTTAATCCAAAATTCATCTTTTAAAATGTGTTCATTAAAATATTCAGCCTCAACTGGATTTAATACTCCATAAAAACTTTCTAAATCAAATGAGTCACTTGATTCATAATAAGATTTAATCTTTATTTTAATCATGTTAATAGTTTTATTAGAATACTCATAAATAGTTAGTTTATCATTTAAATAGTCATTCCATTCTTTTGATCTAATCATTAAAATTATTAACCTAATTTCCGCATTTAAATACCTACTACCTAATGGTTTATCCTTTTTCTCATTTTTAGGAAGTAAGTTAGTATTATCAAACGGAATATTTTCACTTGGATAATATGGTTCTTCAGCTGGTGGAATATATCCATCATAGTCACTCATATTACTTGGTTCTTTATAACTAGTTTTAATGTTTATATCTGAAACATCGATGTTTAAGTCACTTGCTAAACGATTTTTATATAATGCTAAAATTGCTGGTTTAGCGTTACTTAACATTTTACTTACATTTTTTTGTAATATACTAATGTCATTAGCATTTGTTAAATCAGTTATTTCTAAATAATGTTCATATTGAAATTGATATGGTTCAAATGTACTTTCATTTAGTAGTTTTTCATAAGAGTCACTACCAAATTGTTTAATATAATCATCTGGGTCTAATTTATTAGGTAGTTTTAGAACTTCAACTAATAGATTAGCTTTAGTTAATACAGGAATTGCTGCAATTGTTGCATTAATTCCGGCATTGTCACCATCAAAAGCAATAATAACGTTATCGATAGACTTTTTAATCAATTGTGCCTGGTTACTCGTTAGTGCAGTCCCCATCGTTGCAACACCATTTGTAAAGCCTGCTTGATAAGCAGCAATCACATCAAAAAATCCCTCGTAAAGTATAACATGTTTTTTTCTTCTTATATCAATATTTGCTTCAAATAAATGATAGATAATTTCACCCTTTTTAAAGATTGGTGTTTCAGGACTATTAACATATTTGACATTGTCATTTTTATTTAATGTACGTCCACTAAATCCAACAACTTTTCCAAAACTATTAGTGATTGGAAACATTAATCTGTTATTGAATAGGTCATAATATGACCCATCATCTGATTGTTTAACTAATCCTAAATTGATCATATCTGATACACTATGACCTTGATCTTTTAAGAACTGATAAAGTTGATCTTTATCTGTTGATGAATAACCAAGATTAAAATGTTTAATTGTATCTACACTTAAATTTCTATTTTCTAAATACTTTAGTACTTCAGCACCTGATGAACTATTAAATAAATTGATTTCAAAGAAGCGCATTGCTTCTTCCATCAATTCATATAATTTAGCATTTTTATCAACTTTTTTAGGCTGAGAAATTTTTAAATCAATCCCTATCCTACTAGCTAACTCTGATGCTGCTTCTACTAATGAAATGTTTTTAATTTGGCGATAAAAGTTAATTGGTCTTCCACCTGTTTTACATCCCATACACATTGCGATGTTTTTTTCTTGTGAAACAGAGAAACTAGGTGTTTTCTCATCATGAAATGGGCATAAACCCATATAGTTTTTACCACGTTTTTCCAAAACTACAAACTCGCTTACTAAAGCGACAATATCTGTTTCATCATCAATTTTTTGTAAGATATCATTAGATAACATTTGTAGTCCCCCTTATTTTAATTAAAAAGCAATTTCTCTTTCAATATATGATTTTAATTCATCGATACTTAATCTAATTTGTTCCATTGTGTCACGATTACGTACTGTAACAGTGTTGTCTTCCATTGTTTGGTGGTCAATTGTAATTCCTAAGTAAGTACCAATTTGGTCACTACGACGGTATCTACGACCGATATTACCTGCATCATCATATGTAACATCAAAGTCTTTTGCTAATTTAGCATAAACTTCTAATGCTTTTTCACTATGTTGTTTTTTGTTTAGTGGTAAGATTGCTGCTTTGTATGGTGCTAAAGCTGGATGGATTTTTAATAATTCTCTTGTTTGTCCATCTTCTAAAGTTTCTTCTTCATAAGCATTTGCTAAGAATGCTAAGAATAATCTTTCAACACCTACTGAAGGCTCAATAACATAAGGAATATATCTTTCATTAGTTTCTGGATCTAAATAAGACATATCTACTCCTGAATGTTTTTGGTGTGCATTTAAATCAAAATTTGTTCTAGAAGCAATTCCCCATAACTCATCAAAGCCCCATGGATATTTAAATTGAATATCTGTTGTTGCATTTGAGTAATGACTTAAAGCTTCTGGTTTGTGGTCATCATAGTTTAAATTATCTTGTGATAAACCTAAATCAGTTAACCATGTCATACAGAATTCTTTCCAGTATTTATGTTCAGCAAGTTCAGTTCCTGGTTTTACAAAGTATTGTAATTCCATTTGTTCAAATTCTCTTGTTCTAAAAATAAAGTTACCTGGAGTAATTTCATTTCTAAATGATTTACCAACTTGAGCAATTCCAAAAGGAATTTTCTTTCTTGAAGTTCTTTGAGCATTTTTAAAGTTTATAAAAATACCTTGTGCTGTTTCTGGTCTTAAGTAGATTTGGTCTGCTGTTTCTTTAACAACACCTTGGTGTGTTTCAAACATCATATTAAACGCACGAATTGGCGCCCATTCAACTTTACCACATGAAGGACATTTAACTTTATGATCAATTAAGAAACTATACATTTGATCATTTGTCCAACCATCTGCATTTGTTCCATCAAATTCTAATAATAATTTATCCGCTCTAAAACGGTTATTACATGAACGACATTCGGTTAACGGATCACTAAATCCACCTACGTGTCCACTTGCTTCCCATACTTTGGGATTTAATAAAATAGATGTATCTACTAATACGTTATTTGGAGTTTCTCTTTGAAACTTATTAATCCAAGCTCTCTTAATATTGTTTTTTAATAAAGAACCAATTGGACCATAGTCCCAAGTATTTGCTAATCCACCGTAAATTTCACTACCTTGGTAGACAAAACCTGTTGTTCTTGCATATTGTACTAATTTTTCAAATGTTACCATTTAATTATCCCACTTTCTTTACTTTAGTGCTTTTAAGTTTATATCTACTCTACTACTATAATAGTTATAGATAAAGTCCTTAAATACTTTTATTTTGTTTTCATCTAACTTTTCAATGTTAGTTAAATTTCCATAAGTTAATTTAAATAATAATAGTGTGTCCTCAAAATTATAATCAATAAAATAATCCTCATCTTGATAAACAACACCACCTTTTAATAAACTAAGACCAATGACTTTTCTTCCATCACCTTTGAGTTCTAGACCATAACCTAAATAATAAGTTAGTTTTAAAGCAAAACTGAGACTTGCTTCACTTATATACTTACTATTTAATGCAGTTATAGCTAAATCATAAACTTTATCATGATAGATGTTATCAATGTAGACTCTATTTATTAAATCTAAAATTAAACTTGCTTCTTTTATAAAATAATAATTACCTTTAAGAGAAGTAAAATCATTTATGATTTTAGCTTTATTTAAAGGCATCATTGTTTTAAATGTTTGATATTCAAATTCTATTTCAGTTAAATACTGACTTAAGACTCTTAAATCACTATTTAGTTTTTGAGAACCACGAGCAATAAGTGTTACCTTTCCTAATCTACTGTAGCAAAATAACAATTTACCGTTTTCTCCATAAGGTTGAACCTTATATATTAATGCTTTTAGTTTATTCACTAAAATATCCAAATCTAGCTAAGTCAGTTGGACGATTTCGCCAGTCTTTCTTAACTTTAACCCATAATGATAGATGTGTTTTAATATCAAACTTTTCATTAATATCAATTCTTGCTTCTGAACCAATCTTTTTTAGAACATTACCATTTTTACCAATAATAATTTTCTTTTGACTTGGCCTTTCAATAACAATAATTGCAGAAACATCTAATGTTTTATACTCTTCATTATAATTCAAAGATTCAATTACTACAGCAGCAGCATGAGGAATTTCTTCTTCTAAGTGATAAAGAATTTTCTCTCTAATGAATTCAGCCATTAAAGTTTCTTGACTTTGATCACTTGTCATTTCTGCTGGGTAATAAAATGGACCATCTTCTAATCTACTTACAACATCATCGATTAAACGATCAACGTTAGTATAGTTAGTTGCTGAGATTGGATAAACACCTTCATAATTAAAGCTACCTAAGTAACTAATAATTAATTCATCAATTTCTGCTTTAGTTTTTAATAAATCAATTTTATTGATTACTAAATATACTGGTATATTTAAGTTTTGAAAATACTTAATAACATGTTCTTCTGCTAAACCTTTTTTACGATCAACAACAAAGATAACTTGATCAACATCTTGCAATGTTGAAACTGCTAATTTATCAATCCTTCTGTTCAATAAATCTTTACCTTTATGCATTCCAGGTGTATCTAAAAAAACTATTTGATAATCTTCTTTAGTTAAGATACCAGAAATACGATGTCTCGTTGTTTGTGGTTTAGGAGATATAATTGAAATTTTTTCTTTTAAGATTGCGTTAATTAAAGTCGATTTTCCAACATTAGGACGACCAACAATTGCAACAAACCCTGATTTTGTCTTAGTATTATTCATCTTCTAAAACAAATGCATATGGTAATAATTCTTCAATAGAAGTTTCTTTAATTTCGCCTTCTAAATTAGTTAAAATAATTTTAGCACCTTTTGGTAATAATTCACTCATAACTTGTCGACATGCTCCACAAGGTGAGATTGGTTGTGTGTCATTAGCGATAATAGTAATTGATACAATATCTTCTTTTTTATAGCCTTGGCTATATAAAGAAAACAATGCACTTCTTTCAGCACAATTACTTAAACCATATGAAGCATTTTCAATATTTGCTCCATGGATAAATTTACCATTAGTTAATTCAATTGCTGCACCAACTCCAAATTTTGAATATGGTGAATACGTTTGTTCATAAGCTTTTTTAGCTTCTAAAATATTTTTTTTCATTTTATACATCCCTTTCAATTTTTGCTTTATCTAATATTTCTTTTTGTAACTTAAACATTGCATTTTCTTGTTCTTTTGTTTCATGGTCATATCCTAGCAAATGAAGATAGCCATGTACTGCTAAGAACGCAAACTCTCTTAATAAATTATGACCATATTCATTTGATTGAACAATAGCTTGGTCAACATTAATAAAAACATCTCCTAAAGACTTAGTTTCTATTTCATCATTAGGAAAACTTAAAACATCAGTAACTTTATCAATGTTTCGGTAAAACTTGTTTAGTCTTTGAATTTCTTCATTATCAACAAAAACAATTTCGATTGATTGTTTACTCTTTTGTTTTTTTAATGCTTTTTGTATTATTTTTTTATATGATTTAACTTCATATTTAGTTTGGTTATAAAAATTAATTTTCATGTGATTCATATCTCTCCAAGATTTTTTGTACTAATGGATGTCTAATAACATC
>DATFIG010000111.1:0-4511 GCA_035270345.1 Haploplasma sp. | reverse complement strand
GTATTATACATTGCATAGTATAATAATACAAGAAAAAAAGAAGGTTTCCCCTCTTTTAATAATCTCCATTAAAGATTGAGTTTTTAATAATTACATAATCTACTTCTTTAATTGAATCTAGGTTATTACCACCTGAATATGAAATTGAAGATTGTAGATCTTGTTGCATCTCAAGTAAAGTATTACTAATATTTCCTTTATAAGGAACTAGAATATGTTTACCTTCAATATTAGTTTGTGTACCTTTTTGATTAAATGATGCACTACCATAATAACTTTTATATAAGTTGTTGTTCTCTTCTACAAGTTTACCTGGGGATTGTTCGTGACCTGCAAATAAAGAACCAATCATAATCATTGTTGCACCAAATCTTATTGATTTAGCAATATCACCATGATGTCTAATCCCACCATCTGCAATTAATGGTTTTTTTGCTACTTTTGAACAACGTTCTAAGGCTGCTAACTGCCAGCCACCAGTTCCAAAACCAGTTTTAAGTTTTGTAATACATACCTTACCGGGTCCAATACCTACTTTAGTAGCATCAGCTCCAGCATTTTCTAAATCTATTACAGCTTCTGGTGTTCCTACATTACCAGCAATCACAAATGTCTCTGGCAAATGTTCTTTAATATGTTTAATCATATTAATAACTGCATTTGAATGACCATGAGCTATATCAATTGTAATATAGTCAGGAGTTAAATTATCCTTCTTTAAACTCTCAACAAAAGCATATTCATAATCCTTTACACCTACACTAATTGAAGTAATTAAATCCTTTGATTTCATCATCTTAATAAATGGAATTCTTGCTTCCTCATCAAAACGATGCATCACGTAAAAATATTTATTTTCTGCTAAATAAATAGCTAATTCATCATCAATAATTGTTTCCATATTAGCTGGAACAATTGGCATCTTAAAAGTGTGTTTCCCAAATACTACTGAAGTATCACACTCACTTCTACTACTTACAATACATTTTCTAGGTAATAATTGAATATCTTCATAATCGAATACTTGCATTAAAATTCCCCCAAAATAATATTTGTGTGTCTTGCAACACTTTGGATTATATCATGCAACTATTAGTATTAATTTAGCGTTTACGACTTATTTACACTATAGCGCTTTTATTATTAGATAAAATAAAAAGCCGAAATTTTTCGGCTTTAAATGTTTAAACTTTGAATAATAATGAAGAATACAATTTATTTGATTTTCTTTCTGGGTATAAACTATTAGTAATTTCAGCAATAGCTGTTCCCGTTTCACCAAGTCCAGTAACTAACATATCGACTTTCCCTGGATAACTAACACTGTTTCCAATTGAATAGATTCCTTCTAGTGATGTTTCCATCTTAGAGTTAACGATAATCCCTTTAGCATCTGTTTCAATGCCCCATTCACTAACATTAGTCTTACGGTTATCAACACCATAAAACACTAATATATAATCAATATCTAAAGTTAATTCTTCTTTTGTCTTAACATGAGTTAATACTAATTGTTCAACATTAGATTCTCCGATTACTTCTTTAGCAACATAAGGAGTTAAGATTTCTCCTAACTTCTCATAATCATTAATCGTTGATTGATGAGCTCTAAAAGCATCTCTTCTATGAACTAATTTAACATTAGCTCCTAGATCAGCTAACATTAATGCCCAGTCTGCTGCAGAGTCTCCTCCACCTAAGACTACAACATTTTTATCTTTAAATCTTTGAATATTATTAACAGTATATAAAATGTTTGGTTGTTGTACTACACCTGTTGCTTCTAAACGCTTAGGAGTAAATTTACCACCACCATTAGAAATAAGAACTTTCTTACCTCTAAAACTACCTTGTGTTGTATTAACAATAAAATAATCTTTTTCTTTAATAATTTCAAGTACTTCAGTATTTAATTCCATTGGAAATAAATCTTCATACTTTTGATATTGTTCATATAACTTATCAATAAATTCCTGACCTGTTAAGCCAATAAAACCAGGAATATCATAAATCTTCTTTTCACCATATAAAGCACTAACTTGACCACCATGAATATATGATGATTCGATAATACGTCCTTTAATATCTCTTAAACCTGCACTAAATGCAGCATATAAACCCATTGGACCGGCGCCAATAATAATTAATTCATCCAAATAACTCACCCTTTTACTTTTAACTACTAAATAGTTTATAACAATTCACTTGATTAAACAAGGTTCTTTATCTACTTATAAGCTTTTGAGCTAAAAATAAATAAGTCTTTCCTTCAATTGTTAAATCACTATATATATTATCACTAATATTTGGTGTTGTAATTGGAATTTGTGCTAATAAATCAACTGCTAATTTAGAAGCAACTAATGTTCCTCCACCATTACCAAATAAATATTCTTTTTCTTTACTACATGCATTATAGTAATAACTCATATTTTCAATAACACCAACAACATTATGACCGATTTCTTTTGATCCTAGTCCAGCCTTAACAGCTATGTTTGCTGCAGCAACATTTGGATTAGTAACAATAATCATATCACTTAATGGGACTAAACTTCTTACATCAATTGCAATATCACCAGTTCCTGGTGGCATATCAATTAAAACATACTCTATTTCATCACTCCATGATACTGAGTTGAAAAACATTGTTGTCATCTGACTTGCAATTGGAGCACGCCACATCAATGGTTTATCTTTAGGAACAAAAAATTCTGTTGAAATAATGTCAATCCCATTAAAATTGGCTGGAATGATCTTACCTGCTTCATCTAAATCTAATGGCTTAATTTCCATACCAAAGATATACGGAATACTAGCTCCGTAAATATCAACATCAATAACTCCAACTTTTTTTCCTAATTTACTTAAAGCATGTGCAAGGTTTGCTGTAACTGTTGATTTACCAACACCACCTTTACCAGAAGCAACAGCAATATACTTAATTTTGCTAGTTTCTTCTACTTCATCTTCAACTTCTTTAAAAGTTTCTTCTATAATAATTTTTAAACCTGGATAACTAAAATCAAGTTTTACTACTTTAGCAATACTTCTTTTAACATCATCCATATTTAAAAGATCATCTAATTCTATTTTTATATCAACAACATCATTGCTTAAAACCTTCAAATACTTTATCGCATTAAGTTCTAATAATGTCTTATTAGATGTTTTATCAATGATTTGTTCTAATGCTTCTTTTAATCCTGCTTTCATAGTTAACACCTCTAAATAATTATACCATGATTAAATATTTTCTTTATTAACTCAATAAAAAACTACACCAAGTAGATGTAGTTATTTAAATATAAATATGAAAAAGTTATAACAACTTTATTTAATTTTTATTTTCAGAATATGTATACCAAATTGATAAAAATAATGGAACGACACTGATTAATAAAAATTCTGTTGAGATTATTAATAAAATATCAACATTGCATGGTAACGGAATAAGATAAGCAACCCCAAGTAAGAAACTACCTGCAAATAATAAAACACTAAATAATACTAACAAAAGTACATTATTATTCTTGATGTCCACCATCATTTGAATCATGATTATCATGATGATCAATCGTATTATGATTATTATTGTTGTTCATATTATTATTATAGTTATTGTGATAATTATTCATATGATCATTGTGATAGTTATTTGGTTGATTATTATAATTGTTTGGGTTATTAAAAGGATTATTTTGGTTATTGTTAGTCGTGTTAATTTTTTCATTGTGGTTATTAACTAATAGTAAAATACCACCAACTAAGAATAGAACTCCACCAAGTGGTAATTTAGCAGAAAATAACGTAAATATAACTGATATACCAGCAATAATTGTTACTGTCCAAACTTTTCCATTACCTGGATTTTCTTCTTTAAAGATTAGAATAGATAGGATGAATAATGCAACTCCTATTCCTGCTGTTATCAAGAAGATAAAAATAATTACTCCACCAACTGCTGCTGCTCCTCCAGCTGCTGCACCAGCACCTGCAAGAAGACCTATGAAACCTACAAATACACTTACAATTAATTCTAAAATACCTGCAATAAGAATTAATACTTTTCCTGCTTTTTTCATAAACTTTATACCTCCAAATTTTTTTAAATTATATCATAACCGTTATTGGTTAAACAAATCCACAAAAAACATACTCTAATTATTATTTAATATGTCTGTATTAAGCTTAACTAAGTTAGTAAGTATTAATATTGTGTAACATTGTCGTTACTATCACTAGTAATTAGTAAAAAGATTGCTCCAATGATAATCGCTACTAATCCAAAAGGAATAACAAGACTCATTATTGAAAAAATGAATGTTACTGCTGATAAAATTAATAATGTTAAAACAATACCAAACTTAGGGTTTTCATCTTTAAAACTAATTATTGATAAAACTAAACAAGGTGTAGAAATTAATAAATTAACTAACGAAGTTGAAATAACAATCGAAGCCACGATACCATTAGCGTAATCGGTATAAATATTTCCAACAATAAGTAGT
>DATFIG010000110.1:0-6937 GCA_035270345.1 Haploplasma sp. | reverse complement strand
ATTTAATTGTTTAAAATTATCAAACTCAGCGTTGCTAAAAACATTTGTTGACTTAGCTTGATATATACCAGCAAGGTATCTTTTATTCAATTTAATCACCTACTTAAAATAATTCTTCTGCAATTAATTTTTCGTTTTCTTTACGTAACTTAGAAACAATTTGTTCAAATGTAAAGTTTAAATCAAAATCTTGCCCTTCAACAATAAAACCATTTGGAATATCAACTGGTTTATTGCTTAATTTGAAACTTGTTTTTAATTCTTTATTTAATAGATCAAGCTCTACTAGTTCAGATTCTTTACTAGTACTTAAAGCTTTTAAATATTTATTGAAATCATTCTTATTTACTAAAATAACTTTATTGCCACTATATTGTTCTGTTTTAATAAGTTTAACAACATAGTTTAATAAGTCTTTATTTTCTAATTTAATTACTTTATTAACAACTTCTTCAAAAATGTTATCAATAACTTCTTGTTTAGTAGTTAATAATGCTTGTCTTTTTTCTAAATCAAATAATCTTTTTTTGTATGATACTTTTTTGTCAGCATCTTCTTTAGCTTTAGCAATACGTTTGTTTGCATCATTGTTTGCTTTTGAAACAATTTGATCTAAAACATCTTTGCTTTCAACTTTAGCTTTAGCCAAAATATCTTTTACTAGATTATCACCTTTAGATTCTATTTTCTCATAAATTGTTTGGCTCACTATCATCACTCCTTAAAGTGCTGTATATAATAAGATACTAACTAATAAAGCTAAGATCGCATAAGTTTCTGTTAAAGCAACCATTGTCATACCACTTGCAGACATGTTTGGCTTTTTAGAAGTCATTAAAATTGCACTTGCTGCAGATTTACCTTGGTAAATTGCTGAGAATAAACCTACGACAGCAATTGGCATAGCTGCCATAAAGTAACTCCAACCTTGTGCGACTGTTAAATCTAATGGTGTACCACCAATCATTCCCATCTTAGTTAATAATAAGATTGATACTAAGAATCCATAAATACCTTGTGTTCCTGGTAAAGCTTGTAAAATTAAAACACGACCAAATAACTCAGGTTTTTCTGATAAAACACCAGCACCTGTTTGACCACCGATTGATACTCCGATTGCAGATCCAATACCTGCTAAAATTGCACTTAAAGCAACACCCATAAGGGCAATAACTATTCCACTCATATTTTGTTTCCTCCTAATTAATTTGTAATTTCTTTAATTTGTTGATTTTCAAAAGTTAACGGTTTAAATTCAATCCCGCCACCTTCGTAGAATTTATTGTAAAACTCAATATACTGTAATCTTGAGTCATGAACATAAGCCGATAACAAGCCCATTGCTAAGTTAAAGATATGACCAACAAGATATACTAAAACTGATAAAAGAATTCCGATTATATTACCATGTAATAAACTAGCTAATAAGTTCATTGTTGATGCAATTACTGCAGATGATAATGTTAATGCTAAAATTCTTGAGTAACTTAATAAATCGCTTAGATAAGATGTTGAATTATATAACCCACCTAATCCACTAGTAACTTTACCAAAAATACCTTTTTTATCACGACCTGCTAAAGTTAAAATTAATAATAATCCTAATCCAACAAATCCTAAACCTAAATACATTAATATCTTACTATCAATTAACATCATTCCTATAACAGCAACTGAACCTCCTACTAAGATTGAAATCCAGCTAAATCCATCAGCTAATGCAGTTAAGATATCTTTTTGTTTAATCGATAAGATAACTTTAAGAACTAATCCAGTAACTATATGTACTACCCCTAAACCAATTGAGAATACTAGCATCTTAATTGGTTCATCAATTACAGAAAACGAGTTCCATTGTTGTCCAAAAATCTTACCTACAAAACCAATAATATTAACATCAAAACCAAAGACGCTCCCAAAGACTATCCCTGCTGCAATGGTTGTATACCCTGAATAGTATAAAACATGCATTAATTGGCTCATGCCACCTTTTGGTTTTTTAAGTTTAATAAATAATCCAATACCAATAACCATTAATAATCCGTAACCAACGTCACCCATCATAATACCAAAGATAATCCAATACCAAATAGACATAGCCGGGTTTGGATCAACTTCTTTATGATTCGGAACTGAATACATATTAGTAATCGTTTCAAATTGATGAACAAATTTATTGTTCTTAGTTGCTGTTGGAACTAAATCATCTTCTAACGGTTCACTAATATCAAGGTCATAAGTTTCTGTTACTGTTTCAACTGCTAATCTTAATGCATCAATTTTATCTTCTCTTACCCAACCTTCAACATAAATAGTTTCTTCTGTTTTTAAGATAGGTACATTCATTCGAGCAATTCTTGCATAATTTTGATCAATCAAAATCTTTAATTCATTTTCAATTTCTTTTGAATTAGCAAATAATAACTCTAAATCAGCAATTTCTTGTTCATTAGATTGTAATTTCTTATTCAACGATTCCAATTCTCTTGCTACTTTATTATCTAAGGTTGGTAAGTTAGCATTAGCAAACTTTAAACCTTCTATAATAGGTAAGTATTTAGTTTCTTCATCTTTGTCTAAAACAAAGATTAAAGGATGACCGTACTTAGAAACTTCAAATAATTCATGTTCGATTTTATTTTCAATAAAATATGATACCAATGCTTCATGATCTTTTTCAGGGACATATCCTAGATGAAATGAAACGTATAAAGATTTATTTAAATCTCTAATGATATATGGCATTTTTGCAAATGGTTGTATCTTAGTGATTTCTTCATTAATAAGAACAATCTCATTTTTTAGATCATCATATTTTTGAAAGTCTTGTTCAAGGCTTTCTAATAAATCATTTCGTTTAAAATCATCAACAATAAAATTATCAAATTCTACTGTTTGGTACTCAAAGAAATCTTTTTTCTTCTGGTACTCACTAATTCTTTTTATTACACTAGTCGCTCTTTGAATGATGTCTTCTTGTTCTTTAGAGTTAACTACTAACTCTTTATTTTCGATAACCATCATTAGTTCATTCTTTTGTAATGCAACTAATAAATCTACTTTATGCTCTTCTAAAGTAAATAATTTAACTTTTTTAACTGGAACAATCATTGTTTGATTGCCTCGTTAAACATTTTATCAATAATAACTCCAACTTTATCTTCAACTGATTTCTTTAAGTCATTACCTTGATTTAAAAGCAGTTTTTCTAACTCTTCATCTATTTTTTTAGATTCAACGTTAGCATCTTCATTTATTTTATGAATTGATTCATCTGCTTTTGTTTTGATTTGTAAAGCTTCCTCTAAACCTTTTTCTCGAGCATCAGAAACAAGTTTATTTGCTTTGTCGTTCGCTTTACTAATGTCAGACTGTACTTTAGCTTCAGTCTTAACAATTTTTTCTAAGATTGACAATTTTCTTCACCACCTATATTATTGTTTACTTCACTCTTAATTATATCATTTTTCCCCTAAAAATGTAAGGTAGTATTTATAACAAAGAAAAAGCGCATAGAAAAAAACTATACGCTTGGAATACTCCTATGAGGTTAGCTTAAAGGTTAGGACATCCAAGTTTCCCTTCTTTCGATTCACCCATGAGATTAAATCTCGGTTGGTTCCCCCACTCAATTTGATTCGGATCTTTATTATATTTTATCATAAAAAGTTTCTTTTTTAAAGTTTATTTATAAAATTAGTAAATAAAAAAGATTCTATACTTAAGGTAGGGGTGTACTTAAAAAAAAGATAGATAAATCTACAATATAGTTACGACACCAAAAGGAGATTTATCTATGCGAACTTATTTTACCCAATTATTACTCGGATTTAAAGATGAAGACATAATTATTAAAAACTTTATTGAAATAAATGATGTTATTGAAATTGATTTAATGTTAAAAACTAATATTCAAGAATGTCCAGCATGTTCTCATAAAACGACATACGTTCATGACTATAGGAAACGTTCTTTTAAACACGGAAAAATAAATGGTTATTTTTTAACTATTAACTACTTTAGAAGACGCTATGTTTGTAAGAAATGTTCTAAACAATTTCCAGGAAAAAATACATTTATTGATCGATACGTTAAAATATCTATTCAATTAAATAATCTACTGATTAAACAATTAAAAGATAAGGTAACTTTTAAGCAAATAGCTAAAGATAATAACGTATCATCATCTGCAGTTATTAGAAAGTTCAATAAACATTTTGATATTGATAAATTGATATTATGTCTTTTTAATGGGATTATAGTGGACCATACAATGGATAACATCCGGGAACTTGTGTTCAACAGTTAAGTGAACTTCTTCAGCAATTTCGTGTGCTTGCATCAAAGTTAAAGATCTATTCACAGATATTTCAACATCAACATAGATCTTGCTAACATGACGTCTTGCTTTTAAATCATCAACTGCTAAAACACCGTTAACATTTTTAATAACCTCTTTAATTACTTTCATTTCCTCTTTACTTGGAGCTTCATCTACTAAAAAGGAGATTGATTCTTTTATAACAGTAATTGCATTTTTAAAAATAAATAGACCAATAATAAGTGAAGCAATATAATCTATATATATATAATTAAAACTAGCAAAAATAATCCCTACTAAACTTGTTGTTGTTGCAAAAATATCGCCTAAATGATTATAACTTTCAGCTTTTAAACTAACTTGTTTATGTTTCTTATATCCCCATACATTGATATTATAAATAAATAATTTAACAAAGATACTTATTCCTGCAATGTAAATAGTAAATCTACTTGGACCAACATATTCATGATGACCATCATAGTTAACTAAATTACTTATACCTTCATAAAAAATAAACGCTGCTGTTGCAAACAATACCAAACCTAGTAATAGATTAAAGATTCCTTCAAACTTCTCATGACCATAAGGATGATCTTTATCGGGTTTTTTTGTTGAAATCATTATTGTAAAAAATAGTACTAAACTAATAAAAACATCAGTAAGTGAATTATAACCATCACTTACTAACGATGTTGTATTACCTAAATACCCGCCTATTAGTTTAATTATTGCTAGTACAATATTTAGTATCAAACTTACTATTAAAATCTTTCTAACTGTCTTATTCATAATATCCCTCTTACGTATAAAACTCACTACAAATGTAGTGAGTCTTAATTTTAAAGTTTTGAATCATCAATACTACTTAAGTAATTAGTTATTGGTTTCATTACATCTTTAATTGTACCATCTTTAAATGGGTTCTTTAAGTTAGCATGCTCAACTAAACCTAAGAAACTCTTTGACCCACCTTGTTTACAAAGTGATAAATAGCTTTCCCAAGCATTTTTATAGTCTTCTTGGCTTAGCGCCCAGTACTCTAACGCACATACTTGTGCTAACGTGTAGTCAATATAATAAAATGGAGAACCAAAGATATGTCCTTGTCTTAACCAAAAACCACCATCTTCTAAAAATTGATCTTCATCATATTTCTTAAATGGTAAATATTGTTTTTCTAGGTTACGCCATACATCTCTTCTTTGTTTACCTGTTAAACTTGGATTTTCATATACTTCATGTTGGAAATGATCAACTAAAGCACCATAAGGAATAAATGTTACCGCTCCTGATAAATGTTCAAATTTATATTTAGCTGTATCTTCTAAAAAGAATTCGTTAATCCATGGCCAGGCTAAGAATTCCATACTCATTGAATGAATTTCAGCTGCTTCCATTGTTGGCCAACGATACTCAGGTAATAAGTGTCGACTTTGATATACTTGGAAAGCATGTCCAGCTTCATGTGTTAATACATCAACGTCATGAGCTGTGCCATTAAAGTTAGCAAAGATAAATGGTGCTTCATACTTAGGTATATAAGTACAGTAACCACCACCTTCTTTACCTGGTTTACTATCTAAATCAAGTAAGTCTTTTTCTAACATAAACTGGAAGAATTCATTAGTTTCTTTGCTCATTTTTTCATACATTTTACTAGCTTTATCTACTTGCCAAGCACGATCACCTTTTGGTGTTGGATTACCACTTAAAAATGATAAAGCTAAATCATAGCTTTGAGCATTGTTAATGCCTAATCGTTTAACTTTACGATTAGTTAATTCATTAACCACAGGAACGATAGTTTCCATAATTTGTTTACGATAACCTTTAACTTCCTTTGAACTATAGTCAGTTCTACCTAAACGATCATAACCTAATTGAACAAAATTATCATAGCCTAATTTATGAGCTATTTTAGTTCTAACTTGTACCATTTCATCATAAATACGATCAAACTCGTCTAAATTATCATTAAAAAATTTAGATACAGCTAAACTGGCATTTTTCCTAGTTTCACGATCAGTACTTTGTGTAAATGGTGACATTTGACTTAAATTATAAATATTACCATTAAAAGAAATTTCAGCTCCTGCAGTAAGTTTTGAATACTCTGTTTGCAATCTATTTTCTTCTTGTAAGTCTGCAATAATTTCAGGCTTAAAAGTTTTTAGAGCAACTTCAGCTTGGTCAAATAATAACTTACCAAATGCCTCTTCTAAACCTAAACGGTTTTTACTATTTAATAATTTAGTAGTTACTAAATTGTCGACTGCTTGAATATGTGGTGAGTTTTCATTAAAGAATTCTTCTTCCTTTTCATAGAAAGGATCCTTCGTATTAATGCTCACTCTAATTGACGCTAGTTGCGCCATTGAACTAAGTTCATCACTTAACTCATTAATTTTAGAAAAAGCTTTAATTTCCTCTTCTAAGGTTGATTCATCGCTTATGTTTGCTAGTTGTTCATTAACCTTAGCAACATAATCATCTATATTTGGTCTTTCATATTTAAAATCCTTAAAAGTCATCTTCATTACTCCTTTGAGTTATTTCTTAAATAAGAAATAATTGATTTTCTTGTAATAATACCAATAAAATTATTTATATCAT
>DATFIG010000109.1:0-6737 GCA_035270345.1 Haploplasma sp. | reverse complement strand
TTACGATGGTATTTCAAAACTTTAACTTGTTTCCACATTTAACAGTGCTTGATAATATTAATTTAGCACAAATTGAAGTTTTAGGTAAAACTAAAGAAGAAGCTTCTGTTGTTTCTAAGGAATTATTAGATAAAGTTGGATTACTTGATAAAGAAAGTAATTATCCAGAACAATTATCTGGTGGACAAAAACAAAGAATCGCAATTGCAAGAAGTCTAGCAATTAATCCTAAAGCAATTCTATTTGATGAACCAACAAGTGCACTTGATCCGGAAATGATTGGAGAAGTATTAAAAGTTATGAAAGATCTAATTGCTTCTGGTATTACAATGATCATTGTTACGCACGAAATGGATTTTGCCATGGAGTTTGCTGATAATATTGTAGTTATGGATAAAGGTCAAGTAATAGAAGAGGGAAGTCCTAAAAAGATTTTTAATGATCCAAGTAATGAAAGAACTAAAGAGTTCTTATATAGAGTTCTAAACAAATAAAAAAAATCTCTTAAAGTTTTTAATGACTTTAGGAGATTTTTCTATATAAAGTAGATGATATGTAAAATTATTGATACTACGATAAATGGTAAAGCTGCTAACCAATAAGTATAATAGACTGATTTTTCAATTTTTACTTTTTCAACTCTTGTTTCGTAATAACTTTTTTCTTTTCTTTTTCCAAAGAGTGTTCCCCAAAATGAAGTAACACTATATCCGATTAAATCAAACAGCCCTTCATTTAGAACAATTGAAGCCCATCCAGTTGCTAAAAATATAACTCCAGTTATGGCTGTGGCATTTGCCCAAGCTACTAAAGTGTATTTATTTTGGAATAAAAGTATTAATAATGTAATAATTGCTCCAATTCCAGTGTATATTAAAAGTTTCTTTAACATGTTCCACATAACTAACAATCCTTTCAAAAATAGTATATCAATTATAGCATAAATGACTAAAAAATGACTAATTATCCATATGGATACGCTTTCATTGCGAAAATCGTTCAATTTAGTACTTTATTGTTGACTGTAATAACAAATTAGTGTAAACTCATTTCAAACCATATTTTGGAGAAAAGGAGAATTGCAAATTATGAAAAAAATTATGTCATTTATTTTATTATTTGTTGGGGTATTAACACTAGCTGCTTGTACTACTAAAGGTGTAGTTACAGTAGACTTTGATGTTAACGGCGGTAAAGAAGCTACATACGAACAACAAGTAGTAAATAGTGGAGAGTCAATTGAACGTGTTCAAAGACCGACAAAAGAAGGATCAGACTTCATCGGTTGGCACGATAATGCAAAAGGTAAAGGTAAAGCTTTTAACTTCCATACAGGTGTTGTAAAGAAAAACACAACATTCTATGCGAAATATCAAGAAGCTGTTACAACAACAGAACAAGCAACAGTTACATTTAGTACACCAAAAGGTGCTACAGAAGTAGCTTCAATAAAAACAACAATCGGGAAGTTATTAGGTGGTGAACCAGTTCAACCAGCTTTAACTGAACATGATTTTGTTTGGTGGTATACTGATGCTAAATTAAAAAAACCTTTTAACTTAGATGGAGATATCATTACAGGTGATATTACACTATATGCTAAGTTTAAAGCTAAAGCAACTACTGCTTATGCTGGTGTATTAAGATACACAATTAGCTCAACAAGTAGTTTAAACCCATATGCTGACACATTAAATACGTCATCAACATTAATGTCATACATTTCAGCTAACTTATATGAAACTGACATTGACTGGGAATTAGCAATCCAAGATGGATTAGCTACATCTCGTGGTGTATTAGCTAAAGATGTAAAAGCAAGTGAATTACCATTCGGTCGTTTCCCATTATTAGCAAAATCTGAACCAGTAGACGTTTCAGAAGCAGCTGGTAAATTAGAAGGAACTGTTTGGGAAATTGAAGTAAAAGAAGGACTTACTTTCTCAGAAGGTACTCCAATTACTGCTCAAACATGGGTTGATTCATGGCAATTATTATTAGATCCCAAATTAAAAAATACTAGAGCTAACTTAATTTACGATGAGAAACAATACCTTGGTGTTGTTGGTTCAAAAGCATATTATGATGGCGTTCAAACTGACTTTAGTAAAGTTGGAGTTAAAGCAACTGGAAATAAAATTACTTTAGAATTAGCTGCTAAAAAAGATATGTGGGATATTATGGGATTATTAGAAGGTGAAAGTACAGGAATTGTTCACGTTGAAAACTTTAAAGCAGGATTAACTGCTGACGGTACACGTACTACTTATGGTACAAGAAGCAACATGCCAGTTGCATCAGGTCCATATGTACTTAAAAACTGGGAAGCAGATAAATTATTCTACTTCGAAAAGAATGATAAATTCATTAATAAAAACGAATATTCAATCGAAAAAGTTAGATATGACGTTGTTAATAACCAAACAGCTGAAATTAACGAATTTGAAGCAGGAAATATTGACGCTGCAAGTGTTTCAGGACAATACTTCTCACGTTATGAAACAGATCCAAGATTAAAAATGGCTCCTACTACTTCAACATTTAGATTAGCATTTAACTATACTGATTCTAAAGATTCAACTGGTGAAGCAGTTAGAACAGGAAATAAATACTTAGCAAATCAAGACTTAAGACAAGCTATTTACTTAGCAGTTGATAGAGATGCTTTAGCTAAAGGTATTAGAAAACCATCAATTGGTCAACCAGGATTCTTAAGTAACCAGTATTATGCTACTGAACAAAATCCATTCTCATACCGTGACTCTGATGCAGGTAAAGATGCATATACAGCGTTAACTGATAAAGCTATGGGTTATGATCCAGAAAAAGCATTAATTTTATTTGAAAAAGCTCTTGCATCACTTAATGGTGAAGCTATGACAATAGAAGTTACATACTTTGACTCTGAAACTAACCACACATTATTTGGTTGGTTAAATGACACAATTAAAGAAGTATTCCAAACGAATACTGGTGGTAAAAACGCAGGTAAATTCCAATTTAAAGCTGATGCAAAAGCTGAAACTGCTTTAAGACAAGCTTGGGAAAATAAAACTTATGACGTAACAATGTCAGGTTGGCAAGGAATTAACTTCAACCCATTATCATTATTAGGTCAAGTATTTAACCCACACCCTGATTATATTGATAATGCAACTGAAAATTTAGATCCAGCAATTGGTGAAATCGAATTAACAGCAAATATTGAAAATGCTAAGAATGCTTTACCAGGATGGATTGAAAAATTAGTTACTGCTGAAAAATACGACTTATTAACTCCAGCAGTTAGAACAAGCATTGTTGAAAAATACAGTGCATATTTAGAAAAAGAAGAAGCAACAGCGGCTTATGAAGCATTAGAAAAAGTATTTACTGATGCAAAAATCTTTGAAAAAGGACACGATTCATCAGCAGTTATTTTAGTATCATCATGGTTACTATTAGACACTAAGATTGATGAAAACGGAATCTTCAAAGGTACGTTACATGTATTCTTCAACACAGCATATACTGAATTAGCATTCGAACAATACGAAGGTAAAGATTTAGACTTTGATATCTTAACTGCAGCTGTTGAAAAAATGTTAATTGAACAAGTAGTTGCTGTACCATTAACTTCAAGTGTAGACATGTCAGTTTACTCTGAAAGAGTTCAATTTGTATTTAATGATTACCACGCTCGTTTAGGTTGGGGTGGAATCAAATATATATCATTAAAGGACTAATTTTACTAAAAAAACTAACATAAAAAATGGTTTTGTGTTAAAATAGTCTATATATTAGTAAGTACCCTAGTATTGAACTTCGATATTAGGGTATTTATATTATTAAAAGGAGAATTATCTATGTTAAAGTATGTATTAAAAAGAATCGGACTAATGTTAATAACAGCAGTTATAATAATCTTTTTAGTGTTTGTATTTATTAAACAAATGCCAGAATATTATCCTTTTGTGCCTGGTGATGATCCACAAGTGATCGTTGATAAGAAAATTAGAGATGGGGTTTTATACCCAGATGGTACAGAAGTTCCGGTTGTAATCCAATTTTTCAATTGGTCAAAAAAAGCAATTACTAAAGGTGATTTTGGATGGTCAGACTTAAAGAACCAGCCATCAGGGGAATTTTTAGGAGAAAGAATTCCAATTACAGTTAAGGTTAATATTATACCTTACTTAATATCAATTCCAATTGGTATTGGACTAGGTATTTGGGCAGCTCTTAAAAAGAATAAAATTACAGATCACGTTATCTCAACGGGTGTTATGGTAATGATCTCGATACCAACGTTTGTTACGGCATCATTATTACAATACTACTTAGGTTATGTGTGGAAAATATTCCCACCAAAAATGGCAGCAGGAATAGATATCGCTGCTAATCCAGCATTAGCAATGACTTCAATTATGATTCCTATTATCGCAATGACTTTAGGAACTGTGGCAAGTTTATCAAGAGTAACAAGAGCTGAGTTAAGTGAAGTACTTACATCAGAGTTTATGTTACTATGTAGAACAAAAGGTTTAAATAAAAGACAAGCAACTTACCGTCATGCTTTAAGAAACTCTTTAGTTCCGTTAGCACCTTCTTTAATAGGTGGTTTTGTTTCAATTTTATCTGGTTCAACAGTTCTAGAGAAAATATTTGAAATTAACGGTATTGGTGGAGCTTACTTAGAGGCATTTAATGGTAACGATTATAACTTAATTATGGTTATTATGGCATTTTATACAGTCATAGGTTTAGCTACTACTTTAATTGTAGATTTATCTTATGGTTTTATAGATCCAAGAATTAGAATGGGAGCTGGAAAGAATGCATGATATAGATAAGGATAAATTTAAATTAGTTGATCCAAATAAAATATTTTATGATGAACAATTCCAAACACAGGGAACTGGCTATTATAAAGATGCATACAATCGTTTTAAAAAGAATAAAGCATCTGTTGTAGCAGCAATTATTTTAATAATTCTGTTTTTCCTTACTATTTTTGGACCATTATTCTCGCCTCATAATTCTAAGTATGTTAATAACGAACTTAAGGAATATCAATTACCTGCAAGAGTTCAGTTGATTGAAAAGTTAGGATTTTTGGATGGAGAAAAATTAGTTCATAAACTTACTGAAGGTGAAATGAACGAATTAAGAGATTTAGGTATACTAAAAAAAATAGACTCAATCGAAACTATTATGGGGCAAAAGTTCTATAACGCTAAAGTTGATTACTATAAATATACTAATCATAAATTATCACAAGAATATTATTTGGTATCTGAAGATAAATATCAAAGAATTAAAGATAAACCATATATTATAGATTCAAAAATAGATGGATCAGTAAGATATGTTAAAGTTCATTATTTTGCATATGCATTTGATAAAGATGATATTAATTTTACTCCATATTTCTGGTTTGGAACTGATATGCGTGGTAGAGATGTTTTCTCTAACCTATGGGTTGGAGCAGGTATTTCGTTACTAGTTGCATTTAGTGTTTCACTAGTGAATATTGTTTTAGGTATTATCTTAGGTTCAATTGCAGGGTATTATGGTGGGAAACTAGACTTAGCAATGGAACGTGTTATTGAGGTTATAAGTGGTATACCGTTTATGGCTGTATTAACATTACTATTATTAAGATTCGGTAACGGATTTGGTGTAGTAATATTCGCGTTTACAGTAACTGGTTGGATTGGTATTTATTCAATGGTTCGAACACAGTTTTATCGATATAAAAATCGTGAATATGTATTAGCTGCTAGAACATTAGGAGCTAGTGACATTAGAATTATGTCTCGACACATTTTCCCAAGTGCAATTGGTACAATTGTTACAAGTTTAGTATTATATATTCCTGGTATTATCTTTACAGAAGCAACTTATTCATTCTTAGGGGTAATTAACTATGGTGACTTTGATAGTATTGGTAGAATGCTTTCTACTGGGCAAGAACAAATGCAATTTAACCCGCATTTATTAATCTTCCCATCAATATTCATTTCATTACTAATGTTGTCATTTAACTTATTTGGTAATGGATTGCGTGATGCATTTAACCCATCACTAAGAGGAGTTGAATAATTATGAGTAAAGTTGAAGATAAAGTATTAAAAGTAGAAAATCTTGCAATCTCATTTAGCACTGATCAAGGTGTTGTATATGCGGTTAGAGATGTTAACTTTGAATTAAATCGTGGTGAAGTTTTAGCTATCGTTGGTGAGTCAGGATCAGGTAAGAGTGTTACATCAAGAGCGATTATCGGTATTTTAGCAGGTAACGCAATTCATGAGAATGGTCATATTTGGTATGACGATTCAGATAACTTAGTTAAAGGTGAACGTGATGAAAATTCTAATTATGTTGACTTATTAAAAATAAAAGAAGACGATTTCCATAGATTACGTGGAACTAAAATATCAATGATATTCCAAGATCCAATGTCAAGTTTGAACCCAATTATGAAGGTTGGTAAGCAAATTACTGAAACGTTAATCTTTAAATTAGGAATGAGTAAAAAAGAAGCTAAAGATAGAGCTCTAGAATTAATGGCTGAAGTAGGTATTCCTGAACCAGAAAAAAGATATTACCAATATCCTTTCCAATTTTCAGGTGGGATGCGTCAAAGAATCGTTATTGCCATAGCACTTGCTAATGACGCTGAGATTCTTATTTGTGACGAACCAACAACTGCTTTAGACGTGACTATTCAAGGACAAATTTTAGAATTAATTAAT
>DATFIG010000108.1:0-18364 GCA_035270345.1 Haploplasma sp. | reverse complement strand
AATTAAATTAAGGGGCATTGCCCCTTAAACTATCTAATAATTTTGGCACTCTATCACTTTGATTGCAAATAATCAAAATAGTGTTATAATTGTTATAGCATGAAAGGAAGTGAATTTATGCAAACAATTAAAAGTTTACCCGCAATAGCTGTTCGAGGAGTAATTCCGATTCCGAACAATGATTTTAGAATTGAAGTTGGAAGAAAAAAATCATTAGATGCTATTGAAGTTTCAGAAAAGGATTTTGGGCAATATTTAGTTATATTAGTACAAAAAGACCCTTTACTTGAAGATCCAACAGTGGAAGATGTTGAAACACATGGTGTTTTAGCTAAAATATCGATGAAAATTAAATTACCAAATGGAAATTTCAAAATTAAATTCAATATATTAGAAAGAATCGTTGTAAAAGATTTCTTATTTACAAATGATTATTTTGTAGTAGATTATGATGAATTAGAAACAGTTGTTGAAGGAAATGACGAAGAAGTAGCATTAGTAAAGATGGTAGTGCAAGAAATTGCTGAAAATGAAGCAACAGTGTTACAGCCAAATAATAATGTAATCGAAAAGATTCAACAAGGATTATCAACTACTAAAGTTGTTGACTTAATCTCATACTTCTTAAGAATGACAAATGAACAAGAACGTTATAAGTATATTCCTGAAGTAAGTTTAAACAATCGTTTAAAAATGATTTTACAAGATATCAATCGTGAAAAAGTAATGAATGATTTAGAACGTAAAATTAATGAAGAAGTTAAAAAATCAATTGATGAAAACCAAAAAGAATATTATTTACGTGAAAAAATGCGCGCAATTCAAAATGAATTAGGTGACAAAGTAAAACGTGAAGAAGAAATTGAAGAATTAAGAGAATTAATTATTGCAGCTAAAATGCCTGCACATATTGAAGAAAAGGCACTACAAGAATTGGCTAGATTAAGATCAACACCATCTGCTATGGCTGAATCTTCAATTATTAAAACATACTTAGACTTCATAGTTGCATTACCTTGGTATGAAACTAGTGAAGATTTAGATGATTTGTCTTTAGTTCAAAAATCTTTAGATAAAAACCACTATGCTTTAGAAAAGGTAAAAGATAGAATTGTTGAATACTTAGCAGTTAAAATAATGACTAAGAAAAACCCACAAACTATACTTTGTTTAGTAGGACCTCCAGGTGTTGGTAAAACATCTTTAGCAATTTCGATTGCTGATGCGTTAAATCGTAAATTTGTTAAACAATCACTTGGTGGAGTTCGCGATGAATCAGAAATTAGAGGCCATAGAAGAACATATATTGGTGCATTGCCAGGACGTATCTTAAATGGTATGAAATCAGCACAAACTATGAACCCAGTTTTCTTATTAGATGAAATTGATAAAATGGCATCTGATTATAAAGGGGATCCTGCATCAGCTATGTTAGAAGTTTTAGATCCAGAACAAAATGCTAAATTTAGTGACCATTATTTAGAAGAAGAATATGATTTATCACAAGTATTATTTATTACAACAGCTAACTATTTAGAAAATATTCCGGCTCCATTAAGAGACCGTATGGAAATTGTTGAATTATCAAGCTATACAGAACATGAGAAATTTGAAATTGCTAAACGTCACTTATTGGCTAAACAATTGGAAGCTCATGGATTAAGAGCTGATCAATTTATTTTAGATGACAATGTTATTTATAATATTATTCAACACTATACTAGAGAAGCTGGTGTTCGTGAATTAAACCGTTATATTGGTGCATTAATTAGAAAAGCAATTAAGGAAATCTTAATTACTAAAGTTGATGTAGTTCATGTTACTTTAGATAATGTAACAAATTATATTGGCAAACCTAAATTCTCTCATAATATTGCTGATAAAAAAGATATTGTTGGAGTTGTTACAGGATTAGCTTATACGCAATATGGTGGAGATACTTTACCAGTTGAAGTAACTTACTATAAAGGTAAGGGACAACTTGTTTTAACAGGTAAATTAGGCGATGTAATGAAAGAATCTGCTCAAACAGCTTTATCATATGTTAAAGCTAATGCAGAAAGATTTAATATTGATCCAAATCTATTTAAAGAAAATGATGTTCACGTTCACGTACCAGAAGGAGCTATTCCAAAAGATGGTCCTTCAGCTGGTGTAACAATGGCAACAGCTATATTCTCGGCTATGTCTAACAAAGCTGTTAGAAGTGATGTTGGTATGACTGGTGAGATTACTTTACGTGGTTTAGTACTACCAATTGGTGGGTTAAAAGAAAAATCAATTGCTGCGCATCGTAGTGGTATTAAAAAGATTTTAATTCCAAGAGAAAATGAACGCGATATAGATGATATTCCACAAGAAGTTAAAGATAATTTAGAAATTGTTGTAGTTTCTAATATCGAGGAAGTATTTGCAAACGCAATTAAATAAAGGTATAATAAGAAGTGGAAACACTTCTTATTTTTTTGAAAGGAATGATAGTAATGAAGGACGCAGCGTATATTAAAGGAGCAGCAAATGTCTCTCAAATACCAAGTGATCAACCGATTTTTTTACTGTTAGGTCGTAGTAATGTTGGAAAGAGTTCATTTATTAACTCTTTAACAAATAGAAAGGCACTAGCAAGAACAAGTGGAACACCAGGTAAAACAATTGTTTTGAATTATTATCTAATAAATAAAGCATTTTACTTAGTAGATGCTCCTGGTTATGGATATGCAAGAAGATCTAAATCAATGAAAAATGAATTTATTATTATGATTGAAGATATCTTGTTAAATCACCCGAAAATTTTATCAATCTTATTGTTGATTGATTTTAAAGTTGGACCAACTCAAGATGATTTAGATATTTATGAGTTTTTACAAACTCTAGATTTAAATATAATTGTAATAGCTACTAAAAAAGACAAAATAGCTAAAACTCGCCAATATAAGCGAGAAAAAGAATTAATTCAGTTATTAGGTAAACCTAAAAACTTTTATTCAATATCTAATGTTACTAAAGATAAAATTAATGAGATTAGAGCAGAAATTTTAAGTGAGGTAGAAGAGTATGAGACAAGTCAAGATTATAACTGATTCAACAGCTGATTTGAGTCAAGAATTAATTGACAAATTTAATATTGTAACTTTGCCATTGAATGTTGTTTTTGAAGACCAATCTTTTGAAGATGGTGTTGATATTACAACAAAAGAGTTATATGAAAGAGTTGCATCAACTAATGAATTACCAAAAACAGCAGCAATTAGTCCAGCTAGGTTCCAAGATGAATTTTCTAAATGGATCAATCAAGGTTATGATGTTTTATATATTGGAATTGGTTCTAAAATATCTGGAACAATTCAAAATGCTCATATTGCAAAGATGGACTTAGAAGATGAACGAGTTTATATTGTAGATTCATTAAACTTGTCTTCTGGTATAGCCTTGCTTGTTTTAAAAGCAAAAGACTTAAAGGAAAAAGGATTATCAGCAAAAGAAATTCATGAAGAAATTATTAAACTAGTTCCACGTGTAAGAACCCAATTTGCAATTAAAGTATTAGACTACCTACATAAAGGTGGTAGAGCAAGTGGAACTGCTGCATTAGTAGGTAAATTTTTACGTATTAGACCAATTATTAAAGTAACTGATGGAGTTTTAGATGTTTATAAAAAACCTATGGGAACTATGAATAAAGCTGTTACAATAATGTTAGATGAATACTTAGAACAAAAAGATAATGTAGATTTAGAATACGTTATGATAACTCATTCATTAGCTGAACCACAAGTTAAGGTAATGGAAGATTATGTTAATGAAAATTTAAAACCTGATAATTTAATTATTAGTAATGCAGGTTGTGTAATATCTAGTCACTGTGGTGCTGGATCAATCGGTATCTTATATATTGTTAAAGAATAATGATTAAAACTAATGTTTATCTTTATCAATATGAAAATATTACACTAGATGTTCAAGATTTTTTTAGTAATTATCGATTAGATAAATTGTCGACACTAAGATCTAAAAATATCCAAACAGAATATATTGTTAAAATTAGTTTAGAACATTTTTTAGATAAAAAAGTAGATAAACTTAAATTTAAAACAACAGAAAATGGAAAACCAATTATAGACATAGAAAACATCTATTTAAATATTTCTCATAGTAATGACTACTTAGCAGTAGTTATTAGTACTAATGAAGTTGCAGTAGATTTAGAGTTAATCAATATTAGGCATTTGAAAATTGCTAAGAAGATTACGAATGACTTTGATAAATTAGATATTAATGATGTTACTAAAATGTGGACTATTAAAGAATCATATTTAAAATACTTTGGTATGTCAATCTTAAGCAATTTAAAAGAAATTACCTTTGACACTAATTTTGTTTTTGGACCAAAAGGTAATTTAAATTACCAAACTAAACGTTATCAAGACTATTATTTAACAATAACATTGAAAGATAATAGTAATATTAGTTACTATTGTTTAAAAGACTTGAAAAGTGTTGATGAATTTAATATAATTAATAAAAGCTTTGAAGAGGAAGAGTAAAATATAATTAATTTATAGAAAGAGATTGGTTGATGGAAAATCTCACTTAATTTATTTGAAGGTAGCCTTGGAGCTGGTTATGTGAACTAATAGTAGCTTAACTCGTACTCTTGCGTTAAAAGATTCAAGTGCTAAGTACTTTACTTAGAACTAAGGTGGTACCGCGTATATTACGTCCTTAGATTATTTTATAATCTAGGGATTTTTTTATTAGAAGGAGGATTTATGGTCAAAAAAATTGAAACAGAAAGATTAATTTTAAGGGCACCTAAAAAAACAGATGCTAAGGCTTTCTATAATTATGCTAAGAAAAGCACAATCGGTCCTCTTGCAGGGTGGTTACCACATGAAAGTATAACTCATTCTAAAATCATTTTAAATGATTTTATTAAAACGGAAGATGTTTGGGTTATTAATATTAAACCATCCAATCAAATGGTCGGATCAATTAGTTTAAAAGTTAGAAATATTGAAGAAGCAATTAAGGGGATTTGTGAAATAGGTTATGCACTAGATGATACCTATTGGAATCAAGGTTATATAAGTGAAGCAGTTACAGCGATATTAGATGTCGCTTTTAATAAATATGATGTTAAGAAAGTTATTGCTGGTCATGATATTAGTAATAAGGCGTCACAAAGAGTTATTTTAAAACATGGTTTTAAATTCACTCATATTGATACATCAAGAGTATTTAGTAATCCAGATATTCATGAAGTTTATATGTATGAATTAAATAACCCGAAGAATGGAGAATAAGAATGAGTAATTTAAGTACAAAATATAGTTTTAAAGAAGTAGAAGATAAAAGATATAGTTCATGGTTAGAAAAGGAATTATTTAATGCAAATAGACCAGAATTAGAACCATATACAATTGTTATTCCACCACCAAACGTTACAGGTGTATTACACTTAGGACATGCATGGGATAATACTTTACAAGATATTATTATTAGAAGAAAAAGAATGCAAGGATATGATGCATTATTTTTACCTGGAATGGACCATGCTGGTATTGCAACTCAAGCAAGAGTTGATGAAAGACTACAAAAACAAGGTATTTCACGTTATGATTTAGGCCGTGAAAAGTTTTTAGAAGTTGCATGGGAATGGAAGGAAGAATATAGTACTCATATTAGAAAACAATGGGAAGCATTAGGTATTAGTGTTGACTACTCAAGAGAAAGATTTACATTAGATGAAGGATTAAATGATGCAGTTAATCATGTATTTATTAAAATGTATGAGGAAGGTTTAATTTACCGTGGTAATAGAATTATTCATTGGGATGTTAAAGCTAAAACAGCATTATCAAATATTGAAGTAAATCATGAGGATGAAGTTGCTAAACTTTATTACTTTAAATATCCATTAGTGGAAGATAATAACACACATTTAATTATTGCAACTACTAGACCTGAAACAATGTTTGCCGATCAAGCGTTAATGGTTCATCCAGAAGATGAAAGATATATTAAATATATAGGTAAAGAAGTATATATTCCAGGAACAAAAATCAAAATTCCAGTTATTGCCGATAGTTATGTAGAAATGGACTTTGGTACAGGAGTAGTTAAAGTAACTCCTGGACATGATGCTAACGACTTTGAAGTTGGTATGCGTCACAACTTAGAAATGCCATTATGTATGAATGAAGATGGCTTAATGAATGAAATGGCTTTTGAATTCAATGGTATTGAAAGATTTGAAGCAAGAAAACTAGTAACAGAAAAATTAGATAAATTAGGTTTAGTTGAAAAGATTGAAGATTATGAAACTTCAATTGGATATAGTGAAAGAACAGGTGTAGTTGTTGAACCTAGATTATCACTACAATGGTTTGTTAAAATGGATGAAATTGCAAAAGATGCATTAGAAACAAATGTTAATTTTGTTCCTAATCGTTTTGAAAAAATCTACGAAAACTGGATGACTGACACATTAGACTGGACAATAAGTCGCCAGTTATGGTGGGGACATAGAATTCCAGCATGGTATAAAGGTGAAGAAGTTAAAGTTCAAATTGAATCTCCAGGTGAAGATTGGACTCAAGATGAAGACGTATTAGATACATGGTTCTCTTCAGCTTTATGGCCGTTTTCAACATTAGGTTGGCCACATGAAAGTGCTGACTTTGATCGTTTTTATCCAACTAATGTTTTAGTAACGGGTTATGATATTATTTTCTTCTGGGTTGCTAGAATGATTTTCCAAGGAAGATTATTTACTAAACAAGATCCATTTGAACATGTTCTATTACATGGTTTAATTAGAGACTCAAAAGGTCAAAAAATGAGTAAGTCATCAGGTAATGGTGTTGATCCGATGGATGTTATTGATAAGTACGGTGTTGATGCTTTAAGATATTTCTTAACAACAAATTCATCACCAGGTGCTGACTTAAGATATGACGAAGAAAAAGTAGAATCTAGTTGGAACTTCATTAATAAATTATGGAATGTTTCTAGATTTGTTATGATGAATTTAAGTGACAATGTTTCAAAAATTGATTATGATAACTTGAACTTATTTGATGAGTGGATTTTATCAAGACTATCAAGTGTAATTTTAGAAGCGGATAATCATTTTGAAAGATTTGATTTTAATGAAGCATCACGTGTTTTATATAACTTCATTTGGAATGAATTTGCTGCATGGTATGTAGAGTTATCTAAGATTTCTTTATCTGATGAATCAATTAAAACTAATACTGAAAGTATTTTAAACTACGTATTACAAGCAATCTTAAAATTATTACACCCATTCATACCGTTTGTTACTGACATGTTATATGTTGAATTAACAAATAAAGATTCAATCTTAAGAGAAGACTGGCCAGTTAATAACTATAATAATGAAGCTGCTGTTAATAAATTTGAAAAATTTGAAGATGTTATTTCTAAAGTAAGAAACTTACGTGCTGAATATAAAGTGGCACCAAGTAAACCATTAGTAATCAATTTAGTTACTGAGGATTTAGAATTAATTGAAATGTTTAATAAATATAATACATACTTAGAAAGATTCTTAAGAACTGAACAGTTAATTATTTCTAATGATTTAACTTTAACTGAAGAAACAATTTTTGTATTAAGTAATGAAACAAGCATTTATATTGTTAAAGCAGACTTAATAGATGAAGAAGAAGAAAGAAAAATCAAACTAAAACAAAAAAATGATTTAGAAAAAGAAATTGCAAGATCTAAGGGTATTTTGGAAAACGAAAAATTCTTATCAAAAGCACCAGCAGAAAAAATCGCAGATGAAAAGGCTAAATACGAAAATTACTTAACACAATACAATAAATTAATGGAAGAGTTATAATGTTTAAAAGTATAGTTGAAGCTGTTAGTTGGCTTGAGTCACAAAGTCGTTTTAGACCTAAGACTAGTTTAGACTATATTTTAAACGCCTATAATTTATTAGATTTAGATTTTAGTAAAACAAAGAAGATTCATGTTGCAGGAACTAATGGAAAAGGCTCAACAAGTGCGTTTATTACCAAAGTACTCGTTGATAATAATATTTCTGTTGGGACTTTTACTTCACCGTATCTAGTTACATTTAATGAAAGAATTAGAGTTAATAATAAGAATATAAGTGATAAAGATTTGTTAAATAATATCAATTATTTTTATCAGTTAAATGAAGAGTTATATTCAAAATATGAGTACCGCTTATCATTTTTTGAGATTATTACTTTAATGTCGCTAAAACATTTTAGTGACTCTAAGGTTGAGGTTATTGTTATTGAAGTTGGTATTGGTGGAAGACTAGATGCAACAAATATATTAGAATATGATGTTTCTATTATTACTTCAATTGGTTTAGATCATATGACTCAATTAGGAGATACTTTAGAATTAATTACCAATGAAAAATTAGGAATACTAAAACCTAAGGGATATTTAGTTAGTGCTGTTGAAGCTCCAATTAAAACTCAAATGATAAACTATGCAAATAAATTAAAAGTTAAACACAAGTTTGTTAAATCTAGAGATATATTTGCAGTAACACCCAATTCATTCTATTATTTAGATCAACTTTTTGAAGTAGGATTATTAGGTGACTATCAAAGAAAAAATGCCTTAATTGCATATTATGCAGTAAAGCATCTGTTTAAAATTAGTGATGACAAAATTATTGAATCATTAAAGTCTACTAAGTGGGATGGTAGACTGGAAGAAGTTTTCCCAGATGTTTATTTAGATGGTGCACATAATATTCCTGCCATGGAAGCTTTAATGCGCAATATTGAGTATATTTTTAAAGATAAGAAAATTACAATATTATTTAGTGCATTAAAGGATAAAGAAATTGCTAAGATGTTAGAAGAGATAACTAAATATAATTATGATATAGTATTAACATCATTCCCTGATTTCAGATTTCAAAATTTGAAGGATTATAGCAATGATAGAATAAAGTATTTAGAAGATGGTTATAAAACATTTAAGAAGTTAGTTTCAATTAAAAAAGAAGACGAAGTTATTATCGCAACAGGTTCGCTTCACTTTATAGGTTATTTGAAACAAAATATTAATAACAATTAATTTAAGGTGGTGTAAAAATGAGTTTTATTTATCGAGATTTTGATTTATTAGATCAAAAAGAACAAGGAAAACTTTTAAAAGGTAGTATTGTTCCACGTCCAATTGCTTGGATAACTACAAGTAATGAAGATAACTTAATAAACTTAGCACCATTTAGTTATTTTAATATGGTTAATAGTTCAACTGTCATGGTTTCGTTTAGAAGATTTGGTAGTAGAAAAAAAGATACCGCAAATAATATATTATTAAAAAAAGAAGCAGTAATTAATATTGCTGATGACACTTTAATTAAAGAACTAGATGATAGTAGTATTGAACTTGATTCAAATGTTAGTGAACTAACATTAAATAGTTTAAACTTAATAAACTCAACTAAGGTTAGTGTACCTGGTATTTTAGAAGCACCAATTAAACTGGAAGTTATACTTTTAAATCATCTTGAACTAATGAACTATGATAATAGTGTTGTTGAATCTGATTTAATGATTTTAAGAGTTGTTGGAGCAAGTTTTAATGATGAAGTAATTGATCAAGATAAAAACTATGTTTTACTTGATAAACTAAATCCGATTTCGAGACTTGGCGGTCCTGATTATGGAAAAACTATATTAGATAAAAAATATAAAAGAAACTTTTAAAAAAGCATCATTACCAATTCAATGGTAATGATGCTTTTATTTATGATCTTTTTAATTTCAATTTATTTTCTTCTTTATTGATTAATCTTACAATGTTTTGATGGTGTCTAAATGCAATTAATAATGCTAAGACAATAAAACTTAGTGAATAAAACAATGGAATTTCACTTAAGCTTGGTGTTGCAATAGTTAAGAAATTGCTAGTCTTAGTTAAACTTAAGACTAACGATAAGATTGCTCCAAACATTGATGCGATAATCGATCCAAGAGAAACATACTTAGTGACTAAAACAATAATTATAAAGAGTGTAATAGTAATTAATCCAACAAGTGGTGTTAAGAATAAAAGAACACCTGCTGAAGTAGCAACTGCTTTTCCACCTCTAAAGTTTAAAAATATTGAGAACACATGTCCGAATACTGCAATCATGCCGTATAACGATAAGATGTTAACTTCCTTAACTAAATAGAATTGGTCAAGTATATAGAATTGGTCAAGTTCGAATATAATTAATATACTCATAATGATAACACCTTTAATTAAATCAAATAGTAAAGCTATAACTCCTAATTTTGGTCCTAAAATTCTTGTAGTGTTAGTTGCACCGGTACTTTTAGATCCAGTTTTAGTGATATCTATTTTCTTAATGTATTTACCTAATAAATATCCACTAGGTACTGAACCAAGAAGATATGAAATAATTAACAATAGTATAATAACAAAGTAGTTCATAATTTCACCCCCATAACTAATATTATACATCATATTAATAAAAATATGCTAATATAATTATAAAAGGTTAATTGTATAAAATGCTTTAATTTGATATAATAAAGTATAATAAAGTAAGTGGTGATGAAGTGAGTAAAAATATAAAAGGCTATGATGAAAGTTCAATTCAAATATTAGAAGGATTGGATGCAGTTCGTAAAAGACCTGGAATGTACATAGGATCTACGGACTCTAAAGGATTACATCACCTAGTATGGGAAATTATTGATAATGGTATCGATGAAGTACTAGCAGGTTATGGAAAAGAAATAGAAGTTATAATTAAAAAAGATAATAGTATAGTAGTGACAGATTTTGGTCGAGGAATGCCGTATAAGAAACATGAATCAGGTGTACCAACAACTCAAATCATTTTTACAACATTACATGCTGGTGGTAAATTCGGCGCTGAAGGTGGTTATAAAGTATCTGGGGGTCTACACGGTGTAGGTTCTTCAGTAGTAAATGCTTTATCACAATTTTTAGAAGTATCTGTTTACCGTGATGGTTTTATTTGGCGTCAAAAGTTTGAAGATGGCGGGAAAAAGATTGGTAAACTAGAAAAAGTTGGACCAACTAATAAAACTGGAACATCTGTTTGGTTTAAACCTGAACCAAAGGTTTTTACAACAACTTTAATGCAATATGACTTAATTAAAGAACGTGTTCGACAATCAGCGTTTTTAATCTCCGGATTAAAGATGGTTTTAATTGATGAAAGAAATAAAGTAAAAGAAGAATTTGTCTATCAAGAAGGAATTAAAGAATATGTACAATTCATGAATGAAGGTAAAGAATCAATTAATGATACATATTTAATAAATTCTGTTTTTAAAAATGCTAGTAAAGAAACGATAGAAGTAGATGTAGCTTTACAATTTACTAAGAGTTATAATGAAAAAATTGTTTCTTTTGTTAATAACGTAAGAACAACTGATGGTGGTTCTCATGAGGTTGGTTTAAAAACTGGACTAACTCGAGCAACAAATGAATTTGCTAGAAAATATAATTTCTTAAAGGAAAAGGAATCTAACTTAGATGGTTCAGATATTAGAGAAGGCCTAACAGCGATTGTTTCTCTTAGAATACCTGAATCAATTTTAGAGTTTGAAGGTCAAACAAAAGGTCGTTTAGGTACACCAGATGCAAGAACAGCAACTGATTCAATTGTTTATGATTTTTTCACAACGTATTTAGAAGAAAATAGACAATTTGCTGAAACGATTATTGATCGTGCACAACAAGCACAACGTGCAAGAGATGCAGCTAGAAAAGCAAGAGAAGCAGCAAGAAAAGGTAAAAGAACTAAGAGTGAAGTAAGTTTAACTGGTAAGTTAACTCCTGCACAAGGTAAAGATAAAGTTTTAAATGAACTTTATTTAGTGGAAGGTGACTCAGCTGGTGGTTCTGCTAAACAAGCAAGAAATAGAAGGTTCCAAGCAATTTTACCACTGCGAGGTAAAGTAATTAATAGTGAAAGAACTAGTTTAGACCAAGTACTAAAGAATGAAGAAATCAATACAATTATTCATACAATCGGTGCTGATTTTGGTGAAGATTTTGACTTAAAGAAAGCTAATTATGGGAAAGTCATTATTATGACGGATGCTGATACTGATGGTGCGCATATTCAAGTCTTACTATTAACTTTCTTCTTTAGATATATGCAAGAATTAATTTTAGATAATAGATTATATATTGCAATGCCGCCGTTATATAAATTAACAAGTGGTAAAGATATAGTATATGCTTGGAGTGATGAAGAACTTCAAGAATATATGGAAAAGAAAAACTATTCAATTCAACGATATAAAGGTCTTGGTGAGATGAACTCAGGAGAACTTTGGGATACAACAATGAACCCTGAAAATCGCACTTTAATTCAAGTGAATATTAATGATTATGCTTCGGCAGATAAGAGAATTGAAACTTTAATGGGTGATAAAGTAGAACCTAGAAGAGAATGGATTGAATCATATGTTGACTTTGAAGTGACTGATGACTTTGATATTACTAAGGGGGAAAAATAATAATGAGTAAAGCTTTAAAAAAGATTAACAACTATATTGAAAACATTATTAATGAACCGTTAGATCAAATAGTTTCTGAAAGATTTGCAAGATATTCAAAATATATCATTCAAGATCGTGCATTACCAGATGCAAGAGATGGTTTAAAACCAGTTCAACGACGTATTTTATACGCAATGAATGAACTTGGAATGAATTATAATAAACCATATAAGAAAAGTGCTCGTATTGCTGGTGAAGTAATGGGTAAATATCACCCACATGGTGATTCAAGTATTTATGATGCAATGGTTAGAATGTCGCAAGACTTTAAAATGTTAGTACCATTAATTGATATGCATGGTAATAATGGTTCAATTGATGGTGATAGTGCAGCTGCGATGCGTTATACGGAAGCAAGATTATCTTTAGCAAGTGAATATTTGTTAAAAGATATTGATAAAAAAACTGTTCCATTTGTTCCAAACTTTGATGACGAAGAATTAGAACCTACAGTTTTGCCAGCTAAATTTCCAAACATATTAGTTAATGGTTCTAAAGGTATTAGTGCTGGTTACGCTACTAATATTCCACCGCATAACTTAGGTGAAGTTATTAATGCTACAATCGCATTATTGGATGATGAAGATATTTCAGATAGTAAATTAATTTCATATATTAAAGGACCAGATTTCCCTACTGGAGGAATTGTCCAAGGTAAAGAAGGAATTAAACAAGCTTTAAAAACAGGTTCAGGTCGAATTATTATTCGTGCTAAGAGTCATGTTGAAGAAATGGCTAAAAACCAAGAACGTTTAATTATTACTGAAATACCATATGAAGTAAATAAAGCAGAATTAGTTAGATCTATTGATTTATTACGAGTTGATAAGAAAATAGATGATATTTTAGAAATTAGAGATGAAACAGATCAAGAAGGACTTAGAATTGCGATTGATTTAAAACGTGGTGCAGATGCAAACTTCATCTTAAACTACTTATTAAAATCAACAGATCTACAAGTTCCATTTAGTTACAACATTACTGCTATTTTAAATAGAAGACCTTACCAAGTTGGTGCTAAAGCATTACTTAAAGCTTATGTAGAGCATCAAAAGGAAGTTATTACTAATCGATCAAACTTTGAACTAGAACGTGCTAAACGTCGCGCTCATATTGTTGAAGGTTTAATTAAGATGGTTTCAGTTTTAGAAGAAATCATTAAAATCATTCGTAAATCAAGTAATAAAGCAGATTCAAAAGCGAATATTATTAGTAGATTTGAATTTACTGAAGTGCAGGCTGAAGCAATTGTTACTTTACAACTTTACCGCTTATCTAATACTGACGTATTAGCTTTACAAGCTGAGTTTAAAGAATTAGAAGAAAAAATTGCATACTTAAATAAAGTTTTAAGTGATGAATCAGTTTTAAAAGCAGTAATTAAAGAAGAGTTAATACAAACTAAAGAAAAATTAAACATAAAACGTAAATCGTTAATTGAAGATGAAATTGAAACAATTAGAATTGATGAACGTGACTTAATTAGTGATGAAAATGTCTTTATAGGTATTACTAAAGATGGATATGTTAAACGCTCTAACTTAAGAAGTTATCAAGCGACTCAAAAAGTTGGATTAAAAGCAGATGATGGCTTAATCTATTTAGAAGAAATCTCTAACTTAGATACTTTATTAATTTTTACTAATTTAGGTAACTATATTTATTTACCAGTCTTTAAAATAGAAGATCAACGTTGGGGCGACTTAGGAGTTCATATTGGTAATATAGTACCGATTGAATCTAATGAACGTATTGTTTCAGTAATTAAAGTTACTGAATTTAGTGATACAGTTAATGTTCTATTAGCTACTAAGCAAGGTTATATGAAACAAACAGTTTTAAAAAACTTTGAAGTTTCTAGATATAGTCGTGCACTTAGAGGAATGCGTTTAAGAAAAGATGATGAACTTGTAAGTGTTAATATTAATCAGAAAGATAATATTATTGGTTTATCAAAAGATGGTTATGCCTTAAGGTTTAAGTTAGAAGATTTACCAGAATATGGTGCATCTGCTGGTGGAGTGTTAGGTATGATGATCGGTGATAAAGATGAACTTGCAGAAGCATTTTATGCATTTGATAGTGATGAATTTGTAATGTTAACTTCTCGTGGTCATATTATTAAAGATACCGTTTCTGAACTTGCTGTTTATAGTAGAAATAGAAGAGGAATTAGAGTAGTTGAAAACTTAAAATCAAACCCTCACTATATTGTAGGTGCTGCAAGACTATCTAAATATCAAGAAAAAGAAAATGTTAAGTCATTATTAACAACTAACAAACAAACATATGAACTGAATGTAAGTGAATATAAATATAATTATAATAAATATGGTAAAAAGATGTTTGATGAAAAAATTGAACAAGGTTATAAAATATCAATTGAAGAATCAATTGATGAAGTACCAATTGTATTAGTTAATAAAAAAGAAAAAATATCTTATGAAGATATTAAAACAAAAGTAAAAGAAGAACCAAGTATAATTAAAAACAATAAAAAAATACATTTATCGAGATTAGATCTCTTTGATGATGAATAATAGGAGGGTTTTAAATGATTAAAGTTACAATTAATGACAAAGTACTTAGGTATGATGTTCCGCCTACTTTACAAGAAGTAGCAAATGATTCAAAAGCAACTAATGTATTAGCTGCTAATGTAGATTCTCGTTTAAGAGAATTAAACTATGTTTTAACAGAGGATTCAGAAGTTAAGTTATTAGGTTATGAAAGTAGTGACGCAATTAAGATTTATGAAACAACATTAAGATTTGTTATTGCTAAAGCGGTTCATAATTTATACCCTAAAGCAAAAGTTAAATTTAGCTACAGTGTTTCTAGAACTATTTTAGCTGAAATTGATAACTTAGATTTTCCTTTAGATGAAAAAGTATTAGCAGAAGTTAATAAAGAAGTTGAAAGAATTATTAAAGCTAACTTAAAAATTGAAAGAAGAAGAATTTCAAAAGGTGAAGCAACAAGATTATATACTAAATTTAATATGTTAGATAAAGTTGAAGTGTTAAAATATCGTGAAGAAGAGTATGTTAACCTTTATGAATGTGATGGTTATTTTAACTATATGTTTGGTTATATGTTGCCTGAAACTGGATTATTAAAGGATTATAAGACATTCTTATATTCACCAGGATTTTTAATTCAATACCCAAGAGCTGAACTTGGTGGAGTAATTCCAGAGTTTGAAGATGAACCTGTATTTGGTAAAGAATTAAGAAAAGTTGCACATTGGGGAAGAACTATTGGTGGAAATACAATTCCAGCAATTAATAACTTCTCTAAATCAGCACGTGATTTAAGTGACTTTGTTAACATGTGTGAAGCAAAACATTACCAACAATTAGTTGAATTAGGAAAACAAATCTTAGAAAATAAAGATGACATTAGATTAATCGCTGTTGCTGGTCCATCATCAAGTGGGAAAACAACATTTACTAATAGATTAAGAGTTGAACTTAAAACACGTGGTATTAAACCATTAATGATCTCAATTGATGATTATTACTTAGGAAAAAATGACGCACCTAAAAATGCTGATGGTTCACCAGACTTAGAACATATTAATGCATTGGATGTAGAATTATTTAATAAAGATATGGCTGCGTTAATTCGTGGTGAAGAAGTAACATTACCTAAATTTAATTTCCAAAAAGGTGTTCGTGAAGTAGGTCATAAGATTAAAGTTCATGATGATGAAATTATTTTAATTGAAGGAATTCATGCGTTAAATAACTTATTAACTCATACAATTCCAAATCACCAAAAATTCAAAATCTATATTGCACCTCAAACGCAATTACATATTGACAACCATAATCCAATCTCAATTACAGATTTAAGATTATTAAGAAGATTAGTACGTGATCAAAAATATCGTAACTCTAGTGCTGAAGATACATTTGATATGTGGCCAAGTGTTAGACGTGGTGAATTTAAATGGATTTATCCATATCAAAAAGAAGCAAACTTCGTATTTAACTCAGAGTTAACATTTGAGTTTGGACTACTTAAAAAACATGCTGTTAAGCAATTAAGAGCTGTTGATATTAATAGTAGACATTTTATTACAGCTAATCGTCTACTTAAATTCTTAAAGTACTTTACTGATATTGAAGATGACTTAGTACCAGTTAATTCAATTTTACGTGAATTTATTGGTGGTTCAAGCTTCCACGATTGATATGAAGGCTTTAAAAAACATTAATAGAATTCAATTAAGAAATGAAACATTAACAATCTTGCTAGATTTATATGAATCTAAAGGTAAAACCTTTTATTATAACGAGTTATTTAAAAAAGATGTAGAGGCATTTCAAAGTTTAACAATTGAAAAAGATTTAATGAGTTTACAGTCATTATTCAATTTAAAACTTACTGATGCAAGAGTAAAGTTTATTGCTAAAAATAATTTTTCAGCAAAAACTAAAGATGAACAATTTATTGGTAACATTAAAAACATCTTAACAATCATTCAAAATAATCATGATAGATTTGAATTAATCGTTAATGAGATTCATAATTTAGCGAAATTCTTAACAGTTGATCATACAACTATTAATTGGAATAAACAAGATATTTTAGAAACTGAAGGTTTATTAGGAAAAAACAAGTCAATATCAACAAGAGAATTATTGGATGGACTAAATAATGAATATATTAGTTTAACTAAAAAACATCAGTTTGAACAAGTTACTTTAATTACAAATTACTATGTTGATTTTATTAACATGGATATATTTGATAACTATAATAAAGAGGTTGCGATGTTCTTACTATATACAATGATATTTGAATTATTTCCTATTTATAAATATGTATCATTTTTTAAATACTTTGCTAAACATTATCAAGGTTGGCAATATGCACTTGAACAAGCATCCTATAACTGGGATAGTCAGTTTTCACAAACTGATAATCTAACTCATATTTTATATAATATTATTGTAGAAAGTTATGAAGAAGTGAATGAATTAGCAAGACAATATGAATTTGAAAAAAACTTAAATAAATCAGATACTATTGAAAATACAATATTAAAACAAAAACAGTTATTTTCTAAAAATGATCTACGTAAACTTCATCCAACAGTTAGTGATTCGACAATAGATCGAACACTACAACGTTTACGTGATGAAGGTAAGATAATGCCTATTGGTTCGGGAAGAAGTTCAAGATGGCAAGTATTAGTAGAAAACACTAGTTTTTCACAATTAGATCTTTTTGATTAAAATAATACGTCCTTAGTTGGACGTATTTTTTTTAAGCGTTTAGCAAAAGACTTTATTTGTTTAGTGATATAGTAAAGTTAGAGGAAGTGATATTATGTATTTAGATCTTTTACTAGAATTAGTTAATAAGACATATCAAGAACTTTATAATAAAAGTTATCTTGAAATTATAAAAGAATCAAATTATATATATAAACTGAGATTTGAAACCGAAGTAATTACAGTTGATAAAAGTGTTGGCAATAAATATCGCTTAACATTTGAAGAGTTTGATGGTACTATTGATGATTTTAGAGATTTATATGATGTTATCCTTGGTTTTAATAGATACTGTTGTGATACTAGTTATTTTATTGATTTAACAGAAGAATTTATTCGCAAAATTGCATTGTATTTTAATTAGACCTATCTATATTGATAGGTTTTTATTTTAATTTAGGAAATATTAAAACTTTTAAAAACACATTATTTACGTATATTGAAGTCATGTTACAACAATTGTGTTTTTTTATCTTAATATTTGTATAATAATAAGTA
>DATFIG010000107.1:0-6314 GCA_035270345.1 Haploplasma sp. | reverse complement strand
ACCTCACCTGGTTTTGTGTCGTATAAAGTCGTAATAACTCCTGTAACTCCAGGAATTTGTCTTATTTGTTCTAATGTAACTGAGTCATGGTCTTTACCAAACCAACGTAACGTCATTTTCATTTGTAAACCCTCCTATTTTATTATAATTATAAATTTATATGTTACACACTATTAAACATACATAATCATGATTAAAACGACTTATGAAACTTATGTTAACCGGTTAACATAATGGTTAAAAAAAATATCACTAACGATGTCTTTTAATTCTTAATATATGTCTGCAAAGTTGTAACCCCTTACATTATTATTTTACATTACTTAATATATAAAAGCAAGTACTATAAACTGTAAAGTGAAAAAAAGGAGCTTATTCTAAAAGCCCCTTAGTTTTGTGCTACCATCTTCGATTAGTATAACATCTACTTTAATATCTTTTTTAGGTCCATTCGGATTTTCTAGACGAGATTTTAATAGTTCCATTGCTTTATATCCAGTTTGGTACCAATTAGGTGATAACCTTGTAATACTTGGACTATTCAATTGGGTCCAACCATATGAGTTATTATTACCAAAGTCATCATAACTCACTAGCCCTATTTCAAAAGGCATTCTTAAATCAAGATCTTTAATAGCTTTAGCAACTTTCAATGATGTACGACCGTTAGTACAAATAATTGCCGGAACTCCAGAACTATTTTTTCCTACTATACGACCGACTACATTGAGCGCATCATTCTTACCATCAATAACATGAATGAAATTCTTGTCTAACTGCTCTTCTGTATAACCGTAATTGATCATCATATCTTTAAAACCTTCAACTCTCCTAAAACGTGGCTCTATCGATGAAAAGTCTTCGGTAATAATATGTACATCATTATAACCTTGCATTTTCAAATGCGAAACCGCATCATGAATTGATTTAACACTATTTGTTCCTACAAAATCTACAGAAAAACCTTTAACTCTTCTATCGACTAAAATCAAAGGAACATCTATATTCATTTCTGTTAAGTGAGGTGCGTCATAGTTAACTGCGTTAAGTAAAATGCCATCCACTCTTTGTTCTAATACTGATTCAATTAATTGTTTCTCTCTTAAAATAGAATCATTAGAAGAACTAACAACAATATGGTAACTCGAATCGAATAGTGATTCATTCATTGCTTTAATCGTTGGTGCAGCAAACGCATTTTCTATATCCGCAACAATGAACGCGATTAACTTTGTTGTCTTTGTTTTTAAACTTCTAGCAACATTACTTGGGATATAATTATACTGCTTAATAATATCTTTAATTTTTTCCCTTGTCTCAGCTGACATATATTCGAATTTACCGTTAATATAACGTGATACAGTCGTTTTAGAAACTCCTGCCATTACTGCGATATCATCGATAGTAATATTTGTCTTCTTTTTCATACACAAAACCCCTTTGTTGGTCCATATCTAATGTTAATAAAGAACATTGATATGTCAGTATATTAATTATAGTATAAATTCTTCAAAAAAGAAAATTTAAATATTTGTTAAATAAAACCACTCATCAAGGAGTGGTTTTAATATTATAAGTTATCTATTTTATCTAATACTTCTTGTAAGATAGGTATTCCTTCTTCCAAGTTTTTAGCTCTTGTATTATATTCGATTTCTCCAGGATAAAATATTTTATCTCCCGCTTTGATTGGAGTTGAAACTTTAATATTTTCAATTGTTTCTTCAAGTACTTCATCGATATTAGCAAAAGTATTCGCTAGTGTTGGATTAATAGCGATAAATATTTGAGAAAGTCCATACTCATCTCCAAGTTCTCCTACATTTTGAACAGTGTTACCTTTGCTTAATACTGCAGCAACTAGATCCATTAAAATTGATAAGCCACTACCTTTCCAATATCCAGTTGGTAGAGCACGACCTGATTCTTCAATCTTTGCAGGATCAGTTGTTAAATTACCATCTAAGTCAAACCCACCATGAACAGGAAGTTGTTCCCCTTTCATTCTCATATCTTCTATTTTACCAAAGGCAAATTGACTCATCGCCATATCTAAAACAACGTGTCTACCATCACTTTTCGGAATAGCAATAACTAACGGGTTATTACCAATTTTAGGTTCTACACCACCCCATGCTGGCATATTAGGAAATGTATTAGTCCAACATATTCCAATTTTTCCTAAGTCAGCTGCTTGCCAACCATAAGCACCACCACGCATCCAATGATTTGTATTACCTAAAGCAATAATACCAATACCAAACTCATCAGCTAACTCAACTGCTCTATTCATAGCTTTCTTAGCATTGATGATACCAATACCTAAATTACCATCCCATCTTTCAAAACCATTAAAGCCTATTACTTTCGTCGCTTTTTGGTCAACTTTAACTTGACCTTTTTTTACTTGATTGATGAAAACCGGAAAACGATTAGCACCATGTGAATAAATACCATCTAAACTATTTTGAGCAAACATTGATGCTGTTTCTTTAGCGTCAATACTGTTTACACCATGATTCAATAAAACATTTTCTAACTTTGTTACTAAATCTTCGTATTTAATTCTCATTGCCTTACACAACCTTTCTTTGAGTTAATTATATAGATACCGGTTTACTAATGCAATGAAAAAATTTATTATCTTATATTTAAGATATTTTAAAATTTAAAAATTCTAAAACAAATATGAAACTTTTTCATTCTAAAATAGCCTCTTAAAGGTATTAAAAAATGGTACAAACAATGTTTGTACCATCCAATTTATTTACTATTATATTTTGTCATTACATCTTTAAAGTAAACATCAGAAATAAATTCATCAATAGCATTCATACTATCTATTACTACTGGTTGTAAATTTGTAATATCTTGTTTGCTAAATCTTCCTAATACATAATGATCAAGCGGCATTGATTTATCTAAACCAATACCAACTCTTATTCTTTTGAAATCTTTTGTATTTAAGTGATTAATAATATCTCTAATACCGTTATGTCCACCATGACCATTTGTTTCTCTAATTCTTAGGCGTCCAACTTCTAAATCAATATCATCATAGATAACTAAAACATCTTCTAATTCTATTTTATAATAAGTCATTATTTTACTTACTGCATTACCTGAAAGGTTAACGTAAGTTGTTGGTTTTGCTAAAACAACTTTTTCACCATTAATTCTTGTAACAGCAATATTAGCTTCTAGTTTCTTATCTAATTTAAAATCTACTTTTTTTACATGTGCATATTCATCTAGTACGATAAAACCCACATTATGTCTTGTCATGTCGTATTTTTCACCAACATTACCCAACCCGACAATTAACTTCATTTACATCAACTATCTTTCTATTCTTCTAAACCTTGTTTTTTAATATTTTCAAAAATTTGACTAATCGGTAAATCATTAACGATATGAATAATTGATTCTCCTAATAATGTTCCAATACTTACTTGTTGAATTTTAGTTGATTCACCAAGTTGTTCTTCGGTTAGTCTAATTGAATCAGTTACTATTACTTTTGTTATTGGAGATTTTTCAATCTTAGCAATTGCACCACCTGAAAAGATTGCATGCGTAGCTGTTGCATACACTGCTTTAGCACCCTTTTTAAGCAAAGCCTCTGTAGCTGCGATTAATGTACCTGCAGTATCAATAATATCATCTATGATAATACAATTTTTACCTTCTACCTCACCAATTATACTCATTACTTCCGCTTTATTATGTTCTGGTCTTCTCTTGTCAATAATAGCCATTGGAGCATCAACGATTTTCGCAAAACGTCTTGCTCTAGTTGTACCACCATGATCAGGAGAAACAACAACAACATCACTAACTTTCTTTTCTTTAATAAAATAGTTAGCTAATAATTGACCAGCAGCAAAGTTATCAATCGGAATATCAAAGAATCCCTGAATTTGCGCTGCATGTAAGTCAATCGAAATAATTCGATCTATTCCTGATACTTGTAATAAGTCAGCAACTAATTTAGCTGTAATAGGTTGACGAGACTTAGCCTTACGGTCTTGACGTGAATAACCATAGTATGGCATGATTACTGATAAACTTTTTGCAGATGCTCTTTTTACTGCATCAGCAAAAATTAATAATTCCATTAAGTGTTCATTAGTAGGATTACTTGTTGATTGTACAACAAAAACATCATACCCACGTACACTTTCAGGAATATTGATTCCGATTTCACCATCTGAGAATCTAAATAAGTCGATATCACTTAGAGGGATGTTAGACGACTTAGAAATCTTTTGCGCTAGTTCTTTATTAGAACTTAAAGCAAATAATTTTGTTTTATTAACTGGAGAATTTGCATTCATAGGTTTATTAGACCCCTTTACTGTATTTTTTTCATATCTATTATATCATTTATAAATCTTTAACTAAACTATTTAAAAATGATAGTGCTTTCAAAATAATACGCATTTTTCAAAAAAAAGAACTGTCAATCAAAGAATAAAGTTTCTCATCATCACAGTTCATAAATATAATTAGAATAGTTTATTCAACAGTTTCTAATTCAGCGTCGAGTAATGCTTGCTCATACGCTTTTAAAACCTCTGTATCGATCATGTTTCGTGTGTCAGTATTAATTGGATGTGCAATATCTCTAAACATACCGTTTGGCATTTTTTTACTTGGCATTGCAACAAACATTCCTTTTTCCCCTTCTAATACACGAACATCGTGGACAACAAAACAATCATTTAGAGTAATAGAACCCACTGCTTTTAGTCTTCCTTCGGTACTTACTAACTTAATTCTAACATTTGTAATTTTCATTGTTTCCCTCCATCAATCTTCCTTATATTTTTATTATAGCATGTTTATCATTATAGTCAAAAAATATTTATGTTTTTACACAAGAAAATGATAGCGTTTTCCTTTATTACAAGAAATTTACTATTTTTGGCTCCATGATAAAGTTATCTTAATGAAATCCTCTAAAAATAAGTTTTCTGCTCTTAGGTTTGATTCGATATTTAAACTATCTAAAATAGCTTTTACATCCTCTTTTGTTTTATCTAAAGAAAAGCTTAAGTTATTTAAGATAGTCTTTCTTTTTTGATGGAACGCTCCTTTAACAATTTGTAAGAACAATTGTTCTTGTTCCATATTTAAAGTTGTCTCTCTACGAGACATTTTAAAAACTGCACTATCAACTTTAGGAACTGGGTGGAACAGTTTACGATTAACATTCATTAACTTACTTACATCCATATAGTATTGGATAATAACGCTTAAAGCACCGTATATCTTACTACCTGGGCTCGCAGTTATACGATCACAAACTTCTTTTTGAACCATAAGTGTTGCTGACTTAATATTATCACTTTCTAAAAGTTTAAATATAATTGGACTAGTGATATTATAAGGAATATTAGCTACCACATGATATTCCTTATCATTAGGTAAATCAACTTCTAATATATCCATAAAGTTTACAGTTAAATTATCATGTTTACTAGCTAAGTTATATAAGAAGTCTTTTAAATCATTATCAACTTCATATGCTGTTACAGTTTTAGCTTGTAAAACTAAATAGTTAGTAAGTGCTCCTTGACCTGGTCCGATTTCAATAACATCTAATCCATCAATCTTAGCACTATTAACAATTTTTTGTAACAAATTTTTATCTGTTAAAAAGTTTTGTCCAAACTTCTTTTTCATTATATGTTGATCCATTCTTAATTAACCTCCTTTAAAGCATTTATAATATCTTCTTTACTAATATTGAAACTTTTAATTCTATTAAGTAAAGTCTTACCGTTAACATGACCTAAGTTTAACTTGTTAGAAAGATTAGTTCTTACTTCTTTTGAGTTAGCTTCACCAATTAACTTATACTCATGTAAGAATGAAATATCAACATCACTGTCAGATTTAGGTGATACCTTAATAACATTTCCAAACAATTCAATAATTTGTTTGTTATTTAAATGTTCTAAACCAATCTTTTTACGGTTTCGACTAAATGCAATTTTTCTTTCTATAAAAAGATGACTAACATCTTTAATTTTGTTTTCTAATTCATGTCTTATTTTAACGCCTGGATAATCAGGGTCAGTACAAATAATAATTTCGTGTGTTTCACTTTTTTCAATTAACATATTTACTACATCTTCGTTAATAGCTGAACCGTTAACACTTACAACGTTTAATGTTGGGAAAACTTGTTTAAGTCTTACAATATCATTTTTACCTTCTACTACAACTATTTGATTTTTCATATTTTTTTGTAAAAGAACTTAGAATCATATTTTGATCCGCTCTTTGATAAACTTTCAATAATTTTT
>DATFIG010000106.1:0-2610 GCA_035270345.1 Haploplasma sp. | reverse complement strand
GCTAGAACACCAGAATACAATGAATTATTTACAGGAGATCCAACTTGGGTAACTGAAAGTATTGCAGGTATGAATAACGATGGTCGTTCATGGGTAAGTAAAACATCATTCAGATACTTACAAACATTATATAACTTAGGTACGTCAGCAGAACCAAACTTAACAGTATTATGGGCTAATGATTTACCTGAAGGATTTAAAAAATTTGCTTCAAAAGTTTCAATTGATACTTCAAGTATCCAATATGAAAGTGATGACCAAATGCGTTTAGTTCACGGTGATGACTACGCTATTGCTTGTTGTGTTTCACCAATGACTGTTGGTAAAGAAATGCAATTCTTTGGAGCACGTGCTAACTTAGGTAAAGCATTATTATACGCAATGAACGGTGGACGTGACGAAGTGTCAGGTGCACAAGTATTTACTAAAAATGTAACAGACGTATTACAAGCTGAAGTATTAGATTATGATGTAGTTTGGGATCGTTTTGATAGAACAATGGATGAATTAGCTGAAGTTTATGTTAATGCATTAAACATTATTCACTATATGCATGATAAATATGCATACGAAAGAATTCAAATGGCTTTACATGATGCAGAAGTAATTAGAAACTTCGCAACAGGTATTGCTGGTTTATCAGTAGTAGCGGATTCATTATCAGCTATTAAACATGCTAAAGTTAAACCAATCTATGACGTTGACACTGGATTAATCAAAGACTTCGAAGTAGAAGGAGATTTCCCAAAATATGGAAATAACATTGACGAAGTAGATCAATTAGCTGTTAAAGTTGTTGAAGTATTTATGTCAAAAATTAGAAAATTACCAACATATAGAAATGCTAAACCAACAATGAGTGTGTTAACTATTACATCAAACGTTGTTTATGGTAAGAAAACAGGAAATACACCTGATGGTAGACGTGCTGGTGAAGCATTTGCTCCAGGTGCAAACCCAATGCACGGTAGAGACAACTCAGGTGCATTAAAATCATTATTAAGTGTATCAAAAATTCCATATGAATCATGTCAAGATGGTATTTCAAATACATTCACAATGGTTCCACAATCGTTAGGTAAATCAGAATTAATTTCTGAAGATGGATTTATCTATGAAGGTGACATCAAAGTTGAAAACTTAGTTGAAATCTTAGATGGTTACTTCAACAGTGGTGGTTACCACTTAAACGTTAACATCTTAAACCGTGAAATGTTACAAGATGCTTACGAAAATCCAGATAAATATCCAAACCTTACAATTAGAGTTTCAGGTTATGCTGTTAACTTTGCAAATTTAACTAACGAACAAAAATTAGAAGTTATTAGTAGAACATTCCATGAATCTAGATAAAAAGCCAGTAGTAGCGAACGTCAATACAATTGAAACATTCGGTGCCTTTGATGGCCCGGGTGTTCGCTACGTCTTATTTTTACAAGGTTGTCCGTTCCAATGTCAATTTTGTCATAACCGCGACACATGGAGTACAAAAACAAATAAAACAATGACAGTTGAAGAAGTACTAGCAGACTACAAGAAATATGAGAAGTTCTATAAGAATGGTGGTATTACAGTTAGTGGTGGTGAACCATTACTACAAATGCGTTTTTTAACTGAATTATTTAAAGAAGCTAAAAAACTAGGCATCCATACTTGTATCGATACATCAGCTGCTTGTTACAATGTAAGGCAAAATATCTTTTTTAGAGAGTTAATGGAATATACTGATTTAGTATTATTAGACATTAAACAAATCAACGATGAAAAACATAAAATTTTAGTTGGTGACTCAAATAAGAAAGTTCTTGATTTTGCAAGATTTTTAGATGAATTAAAAGTTCCGGTTAATACTAGACACGTTCTAATACCTGGAGTTAATAATGATACTGAAGATTTAATGGAATTAAGAAAATTCTTAGATTCATTAAGCAATATTGTTGATATTGATGTCCTACCTTACCACACTGCTGGTGAGTTAAAATGGGAAGCGATGGGATTAGAATATCCACTAGCTGGAGTAAGAATACCAACTGATGAAGAAATTACATTAGCCGAAAAGATCTTAAAAGAAGATTATAAGTACTATAAAATAGACTAACAAAAAAACGTTATCAAATTTAGATAATGAACTAGTCAATAGTTTGTAGACACTTTAAAAAAACTTATGCATAACCCATATCAGTTTTGTACTGATGTGGGTTTTTGTATTCTAAAGCGTATGATAATCTAATATTATTATGATAATTGATATATTCTTCAATTACTTGATATACATCATCTTTATCCTTATATTTAAAATCATACTCGAGTTCGTTCTTCATCCAACCATTAAATGATTCTATTATTGGATTGTCTGTTGGCTTACCAGCTCTTGACATTGAACGAACTATTGTTGTATTATCAAATTGAGCATTAAATGCTTGAGAGGTATATATAAGTCCTTGGTAGGAGTGGAGAATTGTCTCCACATTTATATATCATCTTCTTCTTTTTCTAAATTGAACTTTCTCATTGAATTGTAGTGATTATTACTTCCATGTCCATAATTGTAGTGACTTAAATCATATGATATAATTTCATTGTTAAATAAATCAATATACAAATTAAGAT
>DATFIG010000105.1:0-6113 GCA_035270345.1 Haploplasma sp. | reverse complement strand
TCCTATACCTTGAAGAGAACCCATTTCTTCCATTAAAGTGTTTTTAAAATTAAAATAAACCCTACAACTATTATAATTGTTATTTTGCGGAATTATTAAGTTTGTATTGTTTTCTAATAAAGCACCTAAACTTTCAACGCTATTTAATCCGGCGTATCCAGTTGGCATTAACACACCTGAAGCCCTTACTTCCCCACCATTATATTTTATGTCTCTTAATTGAGATGTATTATATGAATTATAATTAAAATTGTCAACAAAGTAATATGTTTTATTTCTAATATATATTTTGATATTCCTAACATTCCAGCTGTATCATAAAATACACCAACCGAACTTTTGAAATTGAGACCCAAGAATTTAAACTTACCTACTGTATTAGCCGTTTTTGTAAATGCTAAACCTAAATTAAGTGATAAACCAACTTGATCCAACTCATTAAATTCTACATAATGTTCTTTTAATGTTTCATCATAACCAAAAGTGATATTGTTATTATTGTGTGAACTTCCTAACTCTTTATCATAACCTTTAAATAAAACTAATTCACTTCCATCTTGTGTTACTTTTTGATTTAAAGTATATTGAACTCCTGCGTTTTTAGTATTGTTAGAAAAGTATTCGGTTTTTGGTTGTCTAATTGTATAGTTTGGTAAAAACTTATCATCTAAATTATGAATGATATCTAATGAGTTTACATTATGTTCCCATAAAGCATCATAACTATATTCCTCACTTTCAAACGCTCTTCTTCTTCGCATATTATTGTTATCACTTGTTATAAAATAAAATGTATTAACACCTTCTATTTCATCTATAACATTATCAACTTCACTAAACTTAATATCTAATTTAGGTTCTATCGGTTTAGTTCCATCTATAAACCCTACTCTATTAGGTAAAAATAAAGTAAAGTTAAGTTCGTTAAATGTTCCGTCCTCCGTTCTTGTCATAGAAATAGGTAGATTTACATATTTTGTTATATCTAAATAACCAACATCGTGTTTCCTTTTTATTAATATCCTCATTTCTACCTCCTATTGTAAGTACCTACATTTAATCGTTCTCTTCTTCTATTACTTTCAAAAAATTCTATATTAGATTTTTCGGTAAATTGTCTTGCACTTTGTAAATTTTGTGCTGCTGTATTTAATGCTCCTAAACCTAAATTAATCGCTTGTAAACCTAAAATTGCAAAGTTTCCAACTGCATAACTTGTAATCGTTGCTCCAACTGAAGCTTTAACATTATTAGTAATTAAGTTCATTGTTGCTTTTGTATTTTCTATTTTCTTAACACTTCTGCTATCTCCAAAAATAGCTTGTTTGTGTATAGCATTATCGAAACCTATATTCATTACTCTTTCGGCGTTTTGCATAGCGTAGTTTGCTAATCTTCTTTGAATACTAACTCTACCACCACGCCTTCTTAAACCTTTTAAATCAACCTTATCTTCATTTAAAGTTTCTAACGCATCTTCTACATCTTCATTCTCATCAGTTGGTTTAATAGTTTCAGTTGGAGTTTGTCCTTCAACAGTATGTATAATCTTTATTTCACCTTGTAAAAATGTTGCCATTATAATACTCCCCCTTCCGTAAATACTAATCTTAAAACACTATTAGATGTTCCTTTACTTTCTTTAACTATCTCATCTAAAAATAATAATTTAGTAATAACAACACCATAATAATCTATTTCTACGTTGTATAAAGGTTTTCTATTGTCATCAAATAACAAGTCATCTTTTAATGTCTTAAATACTTGATATCCTTCTTGTTCGCTTACGTTAAAAGCATAAGCTCTAACTTTGTTTGTGTATAAACTTTTAATTAAATTACTCGTTGGACTTTCAAATGGAATACTCGCATTTTGAGTTGATATACTAAAATCTAATACAGGAATTAAATCACCATTGATTTTAATACTCATAATATCTTTCTTATATGTAAAGTATAAAAAAGCACTCATAGAACTACTTGATATTGTATTTGAAATACTAAAACCATCATAATCATAATCATCATTTATAATTGTATTATTACCTATTTTAAACTCCAACTTTTTAACTATATTAACTTTTTGATTATTAGTTAAGAAAAGTTCGGTATTATTATTAAGTGGTGTAAGTGGTATTTCAACTATAAATACATTACTATTTAAGTTATGGTTATTTGTTCCTTCGTAAGAATTATCTAAATTAATAAAGTTTGTTTTACCCATATCATATTTAAAACTTAACATTGGAGTATCTTCACCATTTATTTTTAAACTTGCATCTTTTAACATTGAATAGTTAGATGTTGCTACTCCACTAAAAGCATAAATTAATTCATATCTTAAATTACCAGACCCATCACCTTCATTAAAGTCTGCTCCTGTTGTTATATTATTCTTTGAAATACTAACATTCCAATCACCAATTAAAAATGAATTGTTAGTTCTTGCTTCAAACTCATCGAATATATTAGCAATTTTAACTCTATCTTTTGAAAAAGGCATTACAAATAATTGATATCTTAAATCTAAAACAGTTCCTGCTTGTAGTGAATTATATTGGTTTGTAATTAACGAGAACGGAGTTTGTTGTGTTCCAGAATACTTTCTTTCCCATTCTAAATCAACTGTTTCTAAATTACCTTTAAATGCAATATCGTTTTCGTAATTTAATTTAATAACTATATCATTTAATAATTGTTGTATATAAAGCATTAACTCTCTTTCATTCACTTATAATCACCTATACTTTCTTTTGTATGAAAAACTTTTCCATTCCATTTATTTATTATATCTGACAACGTACTTTCTGCTTTCATATGGAATAAATAGTTTCTATTAGGTTTAGTAATTTCTCTACTATTAGCACCATATCTTAAACTTCCATATTCACTTCTTCCAAAGTGTCTTGCGTATGTTAATGTAGGTTTTAAAACTGCATCTTCATAGTATGGTATATTTCCTTGTACTATCGTTGAAAATGTAGTTTCATTTGTTGCCGAACTACTGCTAACAAAAGTTATTGCTTCATATAACCTATTAGTATTAGACCTAACTCTTTTACCATCAACATAAATATAATCTACCAACCTACCATTATCATTACTTATATATTTACTATTTCTTGGTGCGTGTCCTTTGATAACCCTTGTTAAGTTTCTTGCATCGTTTTCTAACTCTAACATTATTTGTTTTGTCATTTTAATGTAATAAAGAATTGTCTTACTAATTTATACTGACTACTATCATAATAGTTTGAGCTAATGCTTTCTATATAGTAAGTATTATTTTTAAAAACAAACTTATCTCCTGTTTTAAATGATAACTCTCTAAATGTTCTAATAGTTAAACGAGTTGCATTAGTTCTTATGTGTTGAACGTTGAAAGTTTTAAAATCTTCTTCATCTACGATACTAAACTTAAACTTAACTGGTGCATCAAATCTAATTTCTTCTTCTACATCAGTTGGAACTATTTTGGCTTGATGTGTACCAACTAACTTGCAAAACTTTGCTCCCAACATTGCTAATCTCATATTAATAACCTTCCCTAAACTTTGTTACAAATGGCAATACTTTTCTTGCTCCTAATAGATTGGTTTTAGCATTTTGTAGTGCAACACTATAATCTTTATTATCTCTAATTTCTAATATTTGTTTATAATCTCCCGTTACAAACGCAACGTTAATAAACTCTAAAATATATTCTAAAACTTGATATAAAATATCTTCACTATGTGCGATAGCGTATTCCCACTCTAACATATCTACTCTATTAGAAAATAAGAATAATTTTGATGTTCTAACGATAGAAACAACTGCTCCTTTTGCTTCTAATTCTGTATCAAAATTAAGTAACATATCTTCTCCAGTTCTTTGCATAATATAATTTAATGTTGGAATTGGGAAATGTAATACTTTATCCCATGTAAAATCTTTTTTGTATTTATCAAACTCTAATAATTTATCCATAATATCACTCCTTCTTTATTAGAATTATACCATATAATAAAAAAAAGAGATATATCTCTATATCTCCTTTAATATGTGTGCTATTTATTAAGCGTTTTTCTTGATTACTCCCCATGCTCCATTAGTTACATCTAAACCTGTTTCACCATGAGTACCTTGTAACCATAAACCACGAATGTATGATCCATTGAAATCAGTTGCTGGAACGAAATCAAAGAATTGTAACATTTCAAATACATTGAAGTAGTTGTGGTTATATAATGCAAAGTCAACATCTGCTGGGAAATCTTCGTTAATATAAACATCAACACCAAGTAATCTACCAACAAAACCTGTGTAGATACTTTCAAAGTTTGCTACGAAATCTCCAGTAGTTTGTAACTTAAGTAATTCAGCGTAAACTGCTCTTGATACTAACATTACTGTTGGTCTATGTGATACTTCTTTAGCGATAGCATCAATCATAATTTCTTTTACGTTAGCTGCAGTTACTGCATCAGTATTATCTAATGCCGGTAAAACTGCTTCTAAACCTTCACTAATTTTCTTTTGAGATAATTCAATAAGGTTATTCATAACAATTTCAGCTTTTAAACCACCAGTTGCCGAAACTCTTGCTAAATCAACCGCTTCAAATACTTCTTCACTTTGTTTAATAACATCATCAATTGGAACTTCAATAATGCTATCTGGTGTTTCATCGTGAGTATATCTAAATGCTCCTGATGTATTAGCTTTAGCGTGTGTCGCTCCACCTTTACCTAACTTTCTAATAAGAACTTTTGTTCCTCTACCATTTGCTCCTTCTACTAAATCTTGGTAACCACTTGTATAAGTTCTACCTCGAACAAACGTTAAAGGTTTTGCATATGGAATTTTTGTAACTCCTTGTACTACATCCGTACTTTCAACATTGTTGAATAAAATTAAATCATTAATTGTAATTGCCATTTTTATTTCTCCTTATTTTTTATTTTTTTTATCTTGATGAACTGACTTTTGATTTCGACTCAAAATACTTTTGCATTTCTGTCTTATCTTCGCCATCATCTTCTCGAAAAGTTTTCCTTTTAGCTTTTGTATCTACAAAAAGTTCAGGATAGTTTTCTTTAATAGTTTTAAAATCTTCTTCAACATCACCTTTAATATGTGGTTTAATTAAATCTAATCTATCAACTCTTAAACCATTAGAAACCAAATTAAGTTGTGAGTTAAATAAATTTTCTTTACCAACTAAACTTAAATTAGAATTGTTTAATTCATCTCTTGATTTTGTTAAATCATCAATAATTGCTTTATTGTCAGAGATGGTTTTTTCTAATTCCTTTAAACTTTCTTTACTAACATAAGCACTTTCATTAAATGCTTTAGTAATATCTTCTTCAAAGAAATTAACTTTGTATTTAGAAGATAATTCTTTTTTAACTCCAGTAGCAGTTTTATCTACTAACTTTGTTAATTCTCCATCAATTTGAGCAATGATGTCCGCTTGTTGTTCTTCTGGTATTAAAGAACTAACAATGTCTTTTATTTTATCCATTGTCTTTACCCCTTTTCTTTTTTTAGCATTATCCGTTGCTTTCGTAATTATATTATATCATATAAAAAAATAAAGACCACATAATTAAATGTAGTCTTTTAAAAGGTAGTGTGTGGTGATTAATCCACATATGCATTATAACACAATGCTTAATTTTAATAACTCTTTTTTATTTTTAATTAAAACCACATCATTATTATATTTAACTTCTTGCTTATAAAGTTTGTTAAGATTTTCTTTTGTATAGTTCAACGTTTGCTTTAACACTTTTAAATTATTTTTATCTTGTTCTAAAATAATTCTTTTTGTGTAATAAATTAGGTCCTGTTCGTACATCTTAATATCATAATTTGTTTTTTCAATATCATTTTGTATACCTTCTAAAATTAACTCTAATTCCTTGATTTTATTTTTCGTTATTTTTTCTAATTCTTTATGCATTTTATCAGTCCTTTTCTTTAATTTTATTATACCATTATTTATTGATAATGCCAGAGTTGCCATAGTTTACTACTTTTTAGTAAAGTCTTCATAAGAAAAATTAAATATAAAGAGTTAAGCAAAACGCCCTAAACATTGGCAACATTGGCTTTATTTTGTAAAAT
>DATFIG010000104.1:0-16509 GCA_035270345.1 Haploplasma sp. | reverse complement strand
CTGCTGCAATAGCTGCATCAACAGTATCTCTTTGTTCTTGGCTTAATCCATATACTTGAACTCTTTCTTCACCTTCTACAAAGAAGTAGTCAGTATATTTTTCACCTTTTATTGCAGTGATATTACCTTCAAATGTAACATAGTGAGTAAGTTCAGCTGCATTAATAGCTGCTAAATAACCTTCTGTAATAACAGTTGGTAAACCAACAATTACATTAATGTCGCCAGTAACTACAACAGAACCTTTAGTAATAGTATAAGTTAATTTAACAGTTTTTTCTGTTTCAGGAACAGTAACAACTTTTTTATTAGTTAAATCAATTAATGCGTTGTTTGTATCTTGAGCATCTTTGAAGTCCCAAACGATTGAATCAACAGTATCATCAGTGTGGTTTAAGATTGCAAGTTCTGTACCTTCTTTAACGAAATGTGGATTTAAAGCATGTTCTGCTTTAATATCACCTTCAACAACAGCTGCTTTATCAGCATCAGTTAATTCTACTTCGTAATAAAGAACTACTACACGTAATACATTCATATTACCACTTTCAGAAACTGGAGATGCATTACCTAAATTATCTCTAATTTCTTGAGTATTAGCATAAATAGTAATTTTTCTTGCACCATCTTTAGCTAATGTTTTTAAAGCTTCAAAGTCTGTTGATTTATAGTATACTTGAATGAATTTTTCAGTTCCTGCATCTTCAGAAGCGTCTAATAACACTAAATCATGTTGATCAGATTTAATCTTTGGATCAACATATACATAGAAATCTTTTTTGAAGAATCCCATGTAGTTCATATCTTGTTTAACATCTGCTAAATTAGCAATTGTTCCTTGTGCAGGAACTTCAGCTTGGAAGAATGCTACGTCTTTTGAAGTTGAAGCCACCATTGCCTTAATTTCTGCTTCAGTTTTATTAGTTGTATTTCCAGCAAATGAACTAGATCCACCTATTAATTGGTAAGCATCATAGTAAATATCTAATTCAGTAGCAAATTCACCAGTTTTACCCACATCTTGTTTAGTTCCACCGTGAACATATAATGAATGAGTACCATCTGAAATAAAGTAACCATCTCTTTGTTGTCCAATTACTGTAACTGATTTTAATGTGAATATATAACCTTTACCTAAGTTTTCATCTTCAATATGTTCGATTGCTAATGCAATTGTATCAAACTTATCAGTTTCAACAAGAGCTAATACTACTAAGTTAAATGCCTTAGTATCAGTTGCTTCACCTTTTTTTAATGTAGCAGTAAGTACAACTTCAGCATCATCACTTCCTGATTCTGGTCTTGTAACTTTACCTTTTGCTCCATCAACTTGAATCGCAGTACCTGTTGTAACAGCCCAAGTAACAGCAACTTCTGCTTCACCTTGACCATTTTTTAACGGTAAGTCGATATCATTAATAACATTTTTAATTTGTTCTTCACTACCTAATGATAGTGCAGTTTTAGCCGCTGCAACATAATCTGCATCTGTTAACCCACCAACTGGTGGTTTTGGATCTTCTTTACATGCAACTAAAGTAACTGCAAGTAAAAGAGTAAACATAATACCTAATACTTTTTTCATACTATTTTTCTCCTCTTCTTTTTATAAATCTATAATTTAACTAGAAGCTGCAATAGCTTTTTTGAATAATCTATCAATAGTACCTTTTTCAGCAAATGCTTCCATTAGTAAGTTACCAACAGCGATTCTTGCTTTAGCTGAAGTTGGATATGCTGGTGAAACAAAGAATACGTCATCATTCATTAATTGTTTAGCTAATTGTAAAACGTCTGCTTTTGCTTTGTCTGCTTTTTTAGTATGTTCTGTAGCGATATAATCTTTATATTTTTGAGTATCAAATGCTGAGTTTCTTACTGGTAAGTAACCTGTACCAATAGCTTGATCAATTGTATTTTCAGCTCTTGTAATGTATTTATAGAACATCCAAGAAGCTACCATTTCGTTGATTTGAGCTTGAGTTGGTTTTGGTTGAACCCAATCAAATGATCCATCTTCATTTTGTTCAGTAGCTGGTCTAATACCTTTTCTGAATAAAACAATACTTGGTCCTTGTAAGATTGTTTGGTGTTTCTTAACATCTTTTGTTTCTTGAGGCATTGGAGCAATACCAACTTCAAAAGAACCATCACTAGGAACGTTATGAGTTGTACCACCTGTAGAACCTACAGTCATTGCTAAAGCACCTTTAACAAACATGTCTGAAGTATATCCACCGATCATACCTTTAGTAGTAATGTTACCTTTTTTATACATATCTTGTAAGTCTTTAACCATTGCTTGTGATTGTGAAGTATCAAATACTGCTTCACCATTTAATTTTTCATCTAAGTTAGTATATGGTAATCCTTTTTGAGCTGAACGAACGATGAATAAGTTATCATCTGAGTCATAAGCAAATGGTCTAAATCCTGCAGGTAATCCTGGAAGTTTTTTCATTTGTTCTGATAATGTATTTAATTCATCCCAAGTTTGAGGAAGAGTTAAATTGTGTTTGTCAAAGAAAGTTTTATTATAGAATAAAACTTCTGTAGATTTAGAGAATGGAACTGATAATGTTGTTCCAGCGTGGTCATATTTACGACCTTCTTCCATAAATGAATCTACATAGTCATTTTTATCTTCTTTTGAGAAAGCAATTCTCTTATCATTGTTATCAATTAAGTTATCTAATGGCAACACTTTATCTGAAGCGATATAAGCTGCAACGTGGTCTGGGTAAGCATAAGCCATGCTTGGTTCAATACCTTGTGCTAATTCTTTAGATAATTTATCATGTAATTCTGTGAATCCACCGTATTGTGAGTGAATAACATTTACTTTCCAACCAAATTCTGTTTGCATTTCTTTAATGAAAGCATCTTTTTGCTTATCTAATAAAGCTTGCTGTCCTAAAGCAGGATCTGTTGTTTTACCCATTGTATGAGCGAAAGTAACAGTTGTTTCGATTGTATTGTCAAAAGTCCAGCTTTTGTCAAAGTCATCCTTATTAATAATTGGTTCATATCTTGGTTTACATGCTACTAGCGTTAAACCTAAGATTAAAACCGTAAGAGCTAATAAATATTTTTTCATTTTTAATTCTCCTTTTTGTTTTTAACCTTTTGTTCCTGAACGAGAAACACCTCTCATTATATATTTTCTAAATATAACGAATACAATTAATAGTGGTGCAACCACCCATACAACCGCAGCCATTTGAAGTGCTGGATTTGAACGCCCTGAAGCATCAGCAAATCCGTTCTTTAATACTGCTGTAACTAATCCGTACTCTTCGGATCCACCAACTAAGTTTGGCCATGCGTAAGCGTTCCATGACCCAATTAATTTCATAATAATAATTGAGATTAAACTTGAACTTGCCATTGGTATCATAACTTTTCTTAAATATTTAAGATCTGATGTACCATCAACTTTAGCTGCTAAGTATAACTCATCTGGAATTTGTTTAAAGTTGTTTCTTAATAAGTAAATATGGAACACACTAACTAAGAACGGGAAAATCATCGCCATATATGGCCCAGTTGTAAAATCAGCTTGTGCCATCGTCGCGTTCCACCCTAACTTATTAACTGTTGTATAGTTAGTAAGAACCATCATTTCACCTGGAATCATCATTGTTGCTAATAAGATCATAAATACTGTGTCTCTACCTGGGAAGCTTAGTCTACCTAATGCAAACCCTGCAAAGATACTTACTATAGTTCCTAATAACGTTGAGAATACCCCAACAACAATCGTATTAGCAAATGCTCTTAGTAAGTTGGTTGTTTGTGGATTAATCGCATCTACATAGTTTTGCAGTGTAAATGATTGAGGGAAGAAAGCTAAGTGCCCTGACCCTGTTTCTGCTGCTGTTCTTACAGATAACGATAACATCCAGTAAAATGGAATAATAATGAATAATGCAAATATTCCTAAAAATGTGTATTTAACTACAGTTGAAGTGATATCCGCAACTCTTTGTCTTTTTAATTGTTCTTCAACACTTGGTTGTAGTTTAATTACTTCTCTATTTGTTGTGTCAGTCATCTAAACTACCTCCTAAAAGTGAACTTTCTTACGAGTAACAAGTGCTTGTATTCCCGTAAAAATCATAATTATGATAAATAGTACTACTGAACCTGCGGCCGCTAAACCATAGTTAGTATTAATATTTTCATATACAAAACCTACAATAGTCATCATTTCATTTGCCGCAGCACTGTTAGCGAATAAACCAACAACAGCAGTATACGTTTTAAATGCTCCAATTACTGAAGTAATTAAAATATACGTAATTGTTGGTGATAGTAATGGTAATGTAATCTTAGAGAACATTCTACCTTTACTTGTTCCATCAATTCTAGCTGCATTATAGTAATGATCACCAATATTTTGTAATCCACCTAAGAAGATTAAAATCTTGAATGCTAAACCATTCCATAACATGTAAATTTGTAGTACAAGGTGTTTTAACCAGAAAGGTGACCCTAATCCTAAGAAGTCAGTATTTCCTTTAAACAAACCATTGATCATCCCACCAGCGTCAGCACTACCGAACACCATCGCGAATACCATCCCAATAGCAATTGTATTCGTTACATAAGGCGTAAAGAATATAATTTGGAAAAATCTTTGGAACGGTTTGATCGAGTTAAGACCAACCGCGATTAGTAATGCCACTATTGTTGTTAGTGGAACCGATACAAATACAATGATTGACGTATTTAATAGTGCAGTTTGGAACTGCGCCCCTTTAATACCAAACAATTCGCTATAATTCCCGAATCCCCAACCAGCATGATTCCATGGGTTAGACATAATTGGGTTATAACCATGGTTAAATGACGTGATTACCGTAGAAATGATTGGATAAATAGTGAATAATAGAATTGCAATTATCGCTGGAGCCAGATATAACCACGCCTTGTAGTCTTTTTTCTTATCAATCATTAGAATAACCTCTCGCCAGTTGTTTTATCGAAGCCGTAAACTTTCTTAGGATTTAAGCTGAATTTAACAACTTTTGATTTGTCTAAATTAATATCTGATGAAATTACTAATCTTAATGGTTTTTCACCGTGATCATGAGTAATTACTAAAATTTGGTCTCTACCGATTCTTTCGATGAAGTCATACTCTAATTCTAATGTACCTTTTTCATCAACAATGTATCCATCAGGTCTAACACCAATATTGATTTCAGTGTTTTCTGCTAACCCTTTGATCTTAGTTGTTAATACGTGTTGTGATTCAACAACAATTTTGAATGTTGGAACATCTAATTCTGGAACAATGATTTCTCCAGTAAATTGAGCTGCAACTTCTTTACCTTTAGCAACTGCTGCTTCTTTAGCTGCTTTTCTTTCAGCTTCAACACCAGCGATGTACTCTTTAGCTGCTTTATCTTGTAATACTTTGAATTCTTTATCAGTTAATGGAACTGCAACATCTTTTGTGAAGTGAATTCCATCTTTTTTGTAAATAGCTTTAAACATGTTAATCGGAGGTGTACCTAAGAATTTAGCAACAAACTCATTAACTGGGTTTTCGTAAACTTCTTGTGGAGCTCCAATTTGTTGAACAACACCTTTATCCATAACAATAATTTGGTCACTAATACTCATTGCTTCCTCTTGGTCATGCGTAACGAATACTGTAGTAATTCCTGTTTCTTGTTGGATTCTTCTAATTTCTTCTCTAGTTTGTAATCTAAGTCTAGCGTCTAAGTTAGATAATGGTTCGTCCAGTAATAATACTTTAGGCATTTTAACTAAAGCACGTGCAATAGCAACACGTTGTTGCTGTCCACCTGATAACTCACCTGGTTTACGATCCATTAGATCACCAATACCAACTAAGTCAGCCATTTCTTGTGCTCTTTCGTATTGAACATTTTTATCAATTTTTTCTTCACCTTTAAAGTTTCCTAAAGGGAACATGATATTTTCAGCAACAGTCATATGAGGATATAAAGCGTAGTTTTGGAAAACTAAACCAATTCCACGGTTTTCTGGAGACAGTTGAGTAACATCTTCATCAATTATCATACCCATTTCATCTTCCCAAACGAAATGAATACTTCCTTCTGTAGGTTCATGTAAACCTGCGATCATAAATAGTGTAGTAGATTTACCACAACCTGAAGGCCCTAAAAGACCAATTAGCTTACCGCTCTCGATAGTTACATCCATTTGATTTACAGCAATCACCGGAGGAACATCTTTCTTTTTCTTATTAACGAACGCTTTAGTTAGGTTTTCTAATCTAATCGCCGTTTCTGGGTGTGTTAAATCTCTTGATTTAACCTGTTTGTTGTCATTCATTTTTTGACCACTCCTTATTTTATATGAAATTTGTTCACATGCTTATTTAGTGTACTTTTTTTTGGTTTAATGTTCAGAATCTCGAGTATTTTTTAAAATAATTTCGTGGATCTTTTAACCATTTACCATTATACAATATAAGACATATTACGAAACATACTAACTTGTATATTTCTTGTAAATAATAAAGTAAAACGCTTTCTAGCATAGATATTATATTATAGAAGGGGCTGTAAGTCAAGTTATTGTTCCTAACTTATTATAAGTCGGCTTTTCTACAATATAGTGTCCATTTTTATGCTTTTATTACATAATTAATGCCTAGAATTATCAAAGTTTTTAACAAATATTAAAAATCTGCATTATTTGGAGTTCTTGGGAACGGAATAACATCTCTAATGTTTTCAACACCTGTTAAATACATTATTAATCTTTCAAATCCAATACCAAAACCAGAGTGTACACATCCACCAAATCTTCTTAAATCGATATACCACTCTAACTCTTCAACGGGAACGTTCATTTCTTTCATTCTAGCAATTAAACGATCCGCATTTTCCTCACGTTGTGACCCACCAACTAATTCTCCAGCACCCGGAACTAATAAGTCCATTGCAGCTACTGTCTTACCATCTTCATTAACTTTCATATAGAAAGCTTTAATATCTTTTGGCCAATCAGTTACAAACACAGGACAATCGAAATGTTCTTCTGTTAAGTATCTTTCATGTTCAGTCGCTAAGTCTTCACCTTGTTTTGGTAAAGTTGCAAATTTCTTCTTAGAATTTAAAAGTATTTCAACAGCTTTTTTGTGAGGAATTCTAACAAAGTCTTTCTTTAATACATTTTGAAGTCTAGCTTCTAATCCTGTATCAACAAATTGATTGAAAAATGCCATTTCTTCTGGAAGTTTCTCATATACATAGGCAATAACGTATTTGATCATGTCTTCAGCAAGTTGCATATTGTCTTCTAAGTCTGCAAAAGCCATTTCTGGCTCAATCATCCAAAACTCACTTGCGTGACGTTGTGTATGTGAATTTTCAGCTCTAAATGTCGGTCCAAATGTATAGATGTTTTTAAAAGCCATTGCGTGAGCTTCACCTTGAAGCTGACCAGTAACTGTTAAATGTGTTTCTTTACCAAAAAAGTCTTTACTAAAATCAATATTACCTTCTTTGTCTTTTGGAACATTGTTTAATGGTAGTGTTGTTACACTAAACATTTCTCCAGCACCCTCACCATCACTTGCAGTGATTAGTGGAGTATGAGTATAAACAAAGTTTCTATTTTGTAAAAACTCATGTACAGCAAATGCTGCACTACTTCTTAATCTAAAAACAGCTTGAAAAAGATTCGTACGTGGTCTTAAGTGTGCCACTTCTCTTAAGAACTCGCGAGAATGTCTTTTTGGTTGAATTGGGTAATTCTCTGGTGAATCACCTAATAAAACAACTTTAGTTGCTTTTACCTCGAATGGTTGACGTGCATTTGGTGTTAATTCTAAAATACCTGTAACAGCTATTGCACTTCCAACTCTAATTTTTTGAACACTACTAAAGTCTTCTAATTTACTTGATTCATAAACCACTTGGATACTCTTAAAAAATGTTCCATCGTGAAAATCAATAAATCCAAACTCTTTTTGTGCTCTGTTGTTCCTAACCCAACCATTTAAAGTTACTTCTAAATTAGAAAAAGAAGCTGGATTAGCATAAATTTCTTTAATTGATAGCATGTATATATACCTCCTTATATAATAAAATACACTTCATTATATAAGGACGAACAATAGTCCGCGGTGCCACCTTATTTTTAGAAATCAATCTAACAGCTTCTTTATCTCTTAACGCGAGTAACGGTTGATTTTACTTGTATAAACGTTCTTTCAACTCTCGGAAATGTTATTTCGTTAGTTTTTTTTAATTAGGCTTACACCATCCCTAATTCGCTTTGTAAAAAATAACTAATTACTTATTTTCGTCATCGATTTAATTAATTATATAAGAGGACTTTTTCATTGTCAAACAAATAAGGTGTTTTGTCCCTTAAAAGCTACATTTAATAATTAAAAGTGCATTAATTTGACAATTCAAATTTAATGACTTATAATAGGTCCAATAATAAAATTAGCATGAGGTGCGGTTTTGATTAGTAACTTGTGGAGTCGGTAGACTTTGAAGCAAGTGAAAGGTTAAATCGCCGAATGGAAATTTGTGACAACAAAGATCCATGGGGTTTTGGGGAATACCTAAAACACTCCTACTAGAAATAGTAGAGGCGCTTGCAAAATCAAGTAATCAGTTTGATTTTTCATAAGTGCTCTCTAAAGGAGCGCTTTTTTTATTAAAAAATGAAAAGAGGAAAGATTATGAAAAGAATCTTAGGTTTAATCGCAGTAGTAACATTAGCATTACTACTAGTTGCATGTGGAGGCAAAAAAGAATTTGACTTCAACAAAGGAACATTAGTAGTTGGAATGGAAGCAGACTATGCACCATTTAACTGGTTAGAAACAAAATCTAACGAATATAACCATCCATTAGATGGTCGACCAGGAAACTTCGTTGCTGGTTATGATGTTTCAATGGCAAAGTTAATTGCTGAAGAGTTAGAATTGGAATTAGTAATTAAAGCAATGGCTTGGGAAGCATTACCTAATGCTTTATCGAGTGGGATGATTGATGTTATTATTGCTGGAATGAGTCCAACTGAAGATAGAAAAGAAAACATTTTATTTAGTAATGCTTATTATGCAGTAAATCACGTGGTTGTTGCTAAAGAAAGTGGAGCATTAACTAATATGACTAAATTAGAAGAATTAAAAGGACATAAAGGAATTGGTCAGGCAAATACAGTATACGATGAATTAGTTAAGTTAACTGTTGAGCGTTATGGTGCAGTAAGACTCAATCCCTTAGATAGTACACCTTTAATTGCAAACGCAGTAAGTACAAACGTTGCACAATTTATGATTGTTGAAAAACCAGTTGCTTTAGGAGTTTTATTAAAAAACCCTGATTTAAAAATTGCATTTGAAACAGATGAAAATGTATTTGATTTAACTGAAGGTGATCGTTCACTATCAGTTGGAATGACTAAAATCAATACTACTTTACAATCAAGAATTAATGAAGCACTAGCTACTATTACACAAGATACAAGAGATACTTTAATGGACCAAGCCGTAAAGAGATCAGCTGACGGTAATTAATTATCTTTATGAAAAAAGTATTTAAAATTATCTTTTATCCATTTGTCCAGTTTTTCAGACATTTATATTTATCTTACTCTTGGTTGTTAGATAATACTTTAGGATTAATATTTACGAAGCAATATCGTAAATATTTTTCTATTTATGAGAAACCAAACAAAACATGGAATTTGATTAAACGTATTATTAATATTATTATCTTGTTAGTTATTATCTTTAGTTTCCAATTTATTTATAAATATACTTTCGGATATGTTTTTACATTTATTTTTGAAGGTATTGGGAAATTACTTCACTTAATTATAGGTGGAGAAAAAATGAATTCGTTCAGTAAAATATTAACAACTTATGGTGCAAGTTTCTCAGAAGGTATTTCTACTACAATCTACTTATCATTAATTGGTACTACTGTTGGTTTAATAATAGCAATGTTATTTAGTTATATTATTACTTTAAAAGTAAATCGCAATGACTCTAGTGTTTTAAGTTGGTTTAAAAGTTTTGGTAAAAAAGCTATTAACTTCTATATTACTATTGTAAGAGGAACGCCAATGATGGTTCAAGCAATGATTATTTACTGGGGAACAGTTCAACTCTTCTACTGGGACTATAAGCTTGCAGGACTTGTTGTTGTATCTTTAAATACAACTGCTTACTTAACTGAAGTATTAAGAGGTGGAATTGAATCAGTTGATTCAGGTCAAACTGAGGGAGCATTATCATTAGGTCTTTCACAATTTCAAACAATGCTTTATGTTGTTTTACCACAAGCATTAAAAAATTCAATGGCATCGGTTGGTAATGAGTTTGTTATCAATATTAAAGATACATCTGTACTGAGTGTTATAATGGTTGTTGATGTATTTAGGGTTGCACAGTCAGCCGGTGGAGCAACAATGGATTACTTTACACCATTTATTATTGCTGCACTTATATACTTGTTCTTAACATTATCTGTAAGTAAATTGTTAAGATATTTAGAGACTAAACTTGATTTACCAGAAACAAGTTTACCAAGTTCAAATTGAGGTTAGTAAAATGAAAAATATAATAGAAATTAAAAACTTAAAAAAACAATTTGGTAATAATATTGTTTTAAAAGATATTAACTTTAATATAAACAAAGGTGAGATTGTAACTATTATTGGTTCTTCTGGTTCAGGTAAATCTACATTACTAAGATGTATCAATTTATTAGAAATACCCAATGATGGAGAAATCATTTATCATGGTAACAATATTTTAGATAAGGGTACTGACTTAACTAAGTTACGTGCTGATGTTAACATGGTATTCCAAAGTTTTAATTTATTTAATAATATGAGTGTTATTGATAATATGACACTTGCACCTATTAAAGTATTAAAAATGAGTGAAGAAGATGCAACTAACTTAGCTCTAGAAAACTTAGCTAAAGTTGGAATGTTACAGTTTAAGGACCAAAGTGTTAAAACACTATCAGGAGGCCAAAAACAAAGAATTGCAATTGCAAGATCATTAACTATGAATCCATCAGTTATTTTATTTGATGAACCAACTAGTGCACTAGATCCAGAGATGGTTGGTGAAGTTCTAGATGTTATTAAATCATTATCTGACTTAGGTATGACAATGTTACTTGTAACGCACGAGATGGCATTTGCTAAAGAAATATCAGATCGTATTGTATTCATGGATGAAGGTATCATCTTAGAACAAGGTACACCTGATGAAATTTTTAATAATCCTAAAGAAAAAAGAACTCGAGAGTTCTTACAAAGATTTAATCAAAATTAAATTATTATTTATAGATGATTCATCAATAATTGATGAATCATCTTTTTTATCTTTTGTTCATTTCTTCCATTATTTCCACAAGGGCTTCTTCTTTGGAAAGCTCTCCTCTTAAAAATCTTTTTATTTCTATCTATTTCTTCATTAGTCAGAATAATACCTTCAATTGCACTATTTGCAATAGTATTTCTAACTCTTCTTTCAATTTCTTGTTCACTATATTTACCTTTTGGAACTCTAATCTCTTCATTGCTTTTCATTATACCCATCCATTAAATAAGTTTTAAAATTATTGCAATAATTAAAAAATACCCATGCATTAAACATATATCATAATATATTAATGTATGGGTATAATTATTATTCTAAAAATATTCCAATCCCAATAACATCAGGACCAATATGAGCTCCTACTACTGGAGTAGATGGTGCTTCATATAAATTTTCTAAACCTAATTCATCTTTTAAAGTTTCTAAAAAGTATTCTTTTAATTCTGATTCACCAGCATAAAGAATATGAGCAAAGTATTTTCTACCTTTTGTATAATCTTTAACTTTATTAGCTATCATTTTTAAAGCTTTTTTAATGTTTCTTGTTTTTTCAACTGCAATAATTTCACCAGTTCCTTGAACTTCTAAAATTGGCTTAATCTTTAAAAGTTTACCGAAGAATGCTTGAGCTCCTGATAGTCTTCCATTATTAACTAGTTGATTTAATGAATCAACAGCAAAGAATATTGTATTATTATCTTTCATAAAATCTAAATGACTAACAACTTCTTCTAAAGTTTTACCTTCATCGAATAATCGACTTGCTGTAAGTGCAAAGTGACCTTCAGAGAAACATACTGTTTTAGTATCATATACTGTAACTTTTAATTTATCTTTAACAATTTGACCTGCTTGATAAATTGTATTATGTGTACCACTTAAGTGACTTGAAAGAGTTGTTATAAAACACTCTGTATAACCTTGTTCAATTAAATCTTCAAAGTAATTAACTACTTCACCAATTGATGGTGTACTTGTTTTTGGTATCCATTCTGGATTAGCACGTAGTTTTTCATAAAACTCAGGCGCTTGTATATCTAAACCATCAAGTAACTCGTTATCATCAACTATTAACTTAATTCTTACAATATCTATATTATGATCTTGATCATAATAATCTAAACATCCTGTTGATGTTGTAGCTACTTTAATCTTCATTTTTATTATCCTTTTTAATATACTTTTTCCAAGTGTTAATATACTTATTATTAAATCTAATTGTTGTTATTATATCATAAGGTATAATATTTATTTCACTATTCCAAATTCCTTCATTAGTAAAGTTTTCAAACCATATACTGAATTCTGTTACTTTAACAATTCTTCCTACTAAAAAGAATTCATCTTCATCTTCATATTCTCTTTCAACACTAATGTATTCATCCATATTATAAAGATCAGTAAAGATTGTTTCAAAACTTGTTAAATTGATTTTATAATCAATTAACTTATCTACTAAGCCTTCTTCAATATTTATTTTAGCTGTAAAATCATTAACTTCTTCAACACCAACTATATCTTCGTGTCTTCTTATTTGATAACCATCGATATCAAACATATATTCTTCAGCACCTAAAAAGAAGTCTTTTGAAACTCCTAACGGATAATAAAACAATGGAACATCAGCATAATGATATTTAATACCTAAAAGTTGTCTTCTTTTAATAGACTTTTTAATTTCAGAGATGTAATTTCCAAATCCCGTTAAATTTTCTTCCACATAATCACTTCTTTACTTTTTATAGAGGTAAAACGTCTTTACCTAATTCACCATTAACAATTTGACCTAAAGCATCATACATAGCAAATAAACCACATAAGATACCTACATAACCAGCAATTTGAGTAACAATCATTGACCCATTAGCATAAGCTACAAAGTCACCAATTGCTAATAAAAAGAATAATAATGTTAATGACCAAAATACCATTTTACTAATTGTACTATGTTTTAAAGTTCCAATAGCCATAAATAAAGTAAAGATACACCATAATAATAAGTAGAATCCCATTGATAATAAGAAATCTGCTGCTGGGAATAAATTACCAAATAATTTAATTATTACAAAACTTAACCAGAAGAATCCGTAAGCTGTAAATGCAGTACCTGCAAAAGTGTTTCCTTGTTTGTAAGATAATACACCTGCAATGATTTGTGCTAGTCCACCTAGTGCAATACCCATTGCAATAATAACGATTGAAAACTCTACTAAACCTGAGTTAACTAAGTTTAATAAAACTGTTGTCATACCAAAACCTAATAATCCTAATGGACCAAAGTTTGCTTTTTTTACTTCCATATTTGCCATATTAATTTCTCCCTTATTTAAAATAATTTTGTATGAGAACTACTGGAGTTCCTTTATCACCACTACCACTAACTAAGTCACATAGTGAACCTAGTAAGTCAGTATAGGAACGTGGCGTTGTTCCTAGTGATATGTTTTGACCTTTTAGGTCTTCTGATTTTTCTAAAATAACTTTGCTTACAGCATCTTCTAATTCTTTGCCTTGTAAGTTTTGAAATTTTGTTTCTACTAAATACTTAAGTTTAACTTCATTTGGACTTCCTATTAAACCACTAGTAAAACCAGGCGAGACAACGGGATCAGCCAACTCCCAAATCCCTGTAACTGGATCTTTAAAAGCACCATCACCATAAATCATTACTTCTAACTTTTTATTTGTTAATTTAAATAACTTATCTTGAATACTTAATAATAAATCTTGTGAACTATCTGGAAACATTTTGACAGTATCATTAGTTGCTGCGTTTGTCCCTAGTAATCCGTAATCACTGTTATACCCGCTACCATTTACTGGCTTTGTTAAGATATCATCTAGTCCTAAGACATTTAAATCTTTGTTAGTCTTTAAGATTAGTTTTGTCTTTTTTCTTGTATGAATATCACTAACTAAAACATCATTAGTATACTTAGCAATATCCAATGGGTTGTTACTAAAGATAAAGTTTACTTTAGTTCCTAACTCATTAACTAACTCCTTATAATAATCAACCATATTGATTTTAGTATAAGGATGTAAGTAATTACCAAAATGCTTGCGGTAAAATGTTTCATCAAACGAATCACTATAAGGATTAATATTTAAAGTTGTGAGTGTAGCAATATCCAATATACCGTTACCAACTTCATCATACGGATAGCTTAAAAGAATAGTTAATTCTTTCTTAGCTTTTGCAAATGCTTTTAAAAGGATTGAAAATCTGTTTCTTGAAAGAATTGGAAAGACAATTCCTAAATGATCCGTTTTAAACTTATCATTAATGTCTATAGCAATATTATCAAGTGTTGCATAATTACCTAGACTAATACTTACAACAGATTCAGTTATCCCAATAACATCTCTATCGTTAAGTTTAAAATTACCTTCAGTGCTTGCTTTAATTATCGATTCAACAACAATATCATCAAGCTTATCATTAACCTTAATTATTGGTGTTTTAATACCTCTAGCAATAGTTTGCAACATTATTCCCCCTTATATACAATTACTCCGTCAACAACTGTTTTGTAAACTTTTGTTGTTAATAACTCCTCTTTAGTTATTTTAGTTAAGTCTTTAGTAAAAATGGATAAATCAACATTTTTACCAATATCAATTATACCATTATTATTAGATATTGTCTTGCTTGGATTAACGGTATAAGTTTTTAATGCATCAAGTCTTGGAAGATCATCTAAATGGTATAAACCAAGCAATGGATTAGGATCTTCAACTGGAGCATCACTACTGCTATTTAATATTATTTTATTACTATTATATTCCTTAAAAGGATAGACTAATACATCATGTGAAATATTTGTATTAACAATATTTTCATCTGATTTTATAAAAAGTGGCTGAATGTCCAATGCAATATTTGTCATACTTAGTTTTTTTATTAAATCATTATTCGCTAGTGAGGCGTGAACAATTCGATCTTTAATGTTACTTGTGTTTGGATGCTTTGTTAAAATATCCATTACTTCTTCTAATGCTAAATCACCAATAGTATGGATAGCTACTGCATGGTTGTTATTTCTAATTAGTTTGATTTTATTTACAAACGAATTAGTGTCTTCATTTCTTTTTCCATTATTATTTGTGTTTTTGTAGTTATCCTTTAGCAGTGCGGTTTTAGAAGATATAGTTCCATCATAAAACATTTTTATTTGAATATCATCAACATACTTTGATCTTTGAAAAGACTTTAAATAATTACTATAAATATCATAGTGAATTAACGATTTAATTCTAAGTGGTTTAAACTTAGTAACTTCATTTAGGATATCTATTGTTTCCTCATAACTATTAAAGTAAGATAAACAATCACTATGAACTTCAGTAATCCCGTAACTATGTAATTTATCAATAGCATCGTTAGTATATTTAACTAAAGTTTCCTTACTTTCGTTTTGCCAGATTGGTAATACCGAGCTAGTAGTTTCATCATCTATTATTATTCCATTACTATTATTTATCTTTAATATATTCAATGTGTAACTATTAATAGTAAAACTATGGTAATCATTATGTCTTAAAATAATTACTTTATCTTTACTAATTGAATCCAAATCATGTTTAGTTAATCCGATATTATAATAACCTTCTACTAAAAGGATCTCATTATTATTTATATTACTATTTAATATTTTAATAACTTCATCTTTATCTTTACACAAGTTTAAATTTAATCGATTTAGTTTTCTACCATATCCAATTAAATGTAAATGACTATCCTTAAAACCAGGATAAACATAAGTATTACTTAAATCAACTATTTCATTAATATCGTAATCTTTAATATCCGGATTAACGGCTAATATTATATTATCTTTCGTAATAATAGAATGATAAATATCATTATTTTCATTCATTGAATAAAATGTCGCGTTTTTCCAAAGTTTCATCTTTTTAGTCCTTTCCATATGTTATAATAATTAAGAAAACATATGTTAATTCTAACATAGTAATGAGGCGATTTGATGAATAAAGTCTTTAACGTTTTAAAGCAATATAATATTGATGAAAAATACTTTCATCCTCATGGTTATTTAAAAGGTAAAATTGATTATAATCTTTTATATAATTTAGAAAATAAAAAAAATGGTAAATTAATTTTAGTAACTTCAATTAAT
>DATFIG010000103.1:0-11228 GCA_035270345.1 Haploplasma sp. | reverse complement strand
GTATTAGGCACGCCGCCAGCGTTCATCCTGAGCCAGGATCAAACTCTCCATTTAATATTTTAATTGAAAATTTTGATTTGCTCATTAATTTTTTTATTACTTTTTATTACGCTCTCATCATCATTCAGTTTTCAAAGATTTCCTCGTTGTTCACTCAGTGAAGCAACTTATTAATAATACCATAGTTTTTATTAAGTGTCAACATTTTTAATAACTTTGTTGAACTTTATTTTATGGTTTATTTTTTTGGTTTCGACCAATCTCTTGGGCGACCTTAAATATAATAACTCATATTATTCATAATGTCAACCTTTTAGTGCTCTTTTTAAAGAAAAAAGAGTAACTAGAGATATTTACTCTTCTTTTATTATTGTTTTAGTCTGTTTTACTTAAAATAGCCTAATAATATCTTTAAAAGTAACAAATATCATTAGTGCAAATAGTAAAACAAAAGTAATTGTTATTAAAGTATTTTCAACTTTTTGGTTAACTTTTTTTCTCGTTACAGCTTCATATCCTATAAATACTAATCTTCCACCATCTAATGCTGGTATTGGAAGTAAATTTAATAGTCCAATATTTATACTTAAAAATGCTACTAACTGAATAAATGATGAAAATCCATTTTTTATTGATCCTGAAACTATAGAAAATATTCCAATCGGACCAGATAGATCTCCTACACCAACCCCAGTATTAGGTTTAAATAATAAACCAATCGTTGTAAACATCTCTTTTACATCACTACCTATTTGTAAAAATGGATAATATAATGGATATAATATATTAAAACTTCTATTTTGAGAAAATCCTGCACCATATCCTATATAAGAACTTCCAAGTTCAGTAATAGTACTTTCAAATAAATTCACATAGGAAATTTCTTTTATTTCACCATTACGCTCAACTTTTAAATAAACATGTTCTAATTCTGAATTATTAGAACTATATTTAATTAAATCTGCCCAATTATTAATACTAGTATAATCAATTAAATCTTCACTAACTTTAAGATCTTTACTCATAAAGATTCCTAAAATCTTGTCGTTACTCAGTAAATCTTTTTCTTTACCAAATGATTGACCCACTAAAACATCTCTATTTCCAAATTGATTAGTAAAACCTAGACCTTGCATAACAATCGATAAATCTAAAACAACATCTTCATTATCAATCGTAAATACTATTGTGTCGTTAGCATTCTCTTTTAACGCAATTCTTATATCATCGAATGTAGAAACACTTTTACCATTAACAGCTGTAACTACATCTCCTTTTTGTATCCTGTTGTCAGTTATTACATTTGTATCAACTTTTCCAATCACGTTTTTATTAGATGGCTTTCCAATAAAGAAAGCTAAGATGAATAATAAAAAGAATGCCAGTAAAAAGTTTGCAGCCGGTCCAGCAAAAACAACTAAAAATCTTTGCCATAAAGTTTTGTTTTGATAATTTCGTTCGGCAGGAGCAATTTGCATTTTTTTCTTTTCTGTGAATATATATTTCGCAGTACGCGAAACATTATATTTAATTAATTCTCCATCAACTAACATTTCTATAAATAGAGGTGCATAATCTTCACCTACTAAATCAAGATCATTTACTTTACCAAATATTTGATGTTCTACTTCTTCAGTTAAAATAAATTCAACAACATTTCCTTCTTTATCTAAGTTTAGACCAATCCTATTTTCTTTATTAATAACAGAACCCATTTCTTCCCCAGCCATAGATACATAACCACCTAGTGGTATCGCTCTAATTGAGTAAGTGATTTCACCTTTTTCTTTTTGATAAACTGCTGGTCCCATTCCTAATGCAAATTCATGACATAAAATATCTGCTCTTCTTGCAAAAAAGAAATGTCCTAATTCGTGAATAAATATTATTACTCCTAATACTATTAAAAATACTATTATATTTAATATTGTAATTAAAAAAGTCATATTGTAATTCTCCTAAAATGCTAATAGCAACAATATCAATACAAAGAAAGTTGCTGCAAATATTGCTGAATCAAATCGATCCATAACTCCACCGTGACCAGGAAATACATTTCCAAAGTCTTTAACATCGTATGTACGTTTAAATTTAGAAGCAACTAAATCTCCAATTTGTCCTACCACTGATAAAAGTATTGTTAACACAAAGATTAACACTCCCTCAAAATTAGTATTACTTAAAGTTGTACCAGTTAAGATAGTATCGTATGCACCGTTAGGATTAAACATACCACCTGTAAATATTTTTCCGTAAAACAAACCAAATAGGCCAGCTATAATAGTTGCTACAATAGTACCTGTTATTGCACCTTCCCAAGATTTTTTAGGACTAATATTTGGCGCCATTTTTGTTTTACCAAACTTAACTCCAAATAAATACGCAAATACATCCGTGCAAACAGTAATTAAGAATAAATAACTAATAAATCTTAAACCTAGTAGTCTTAACAATACAAGTGAACCAAACCCAACTCCAACGTAAAATACTGTAGTTAATACTTTACCGACGTCAGAACCAGTAAAATCATTTTTCCATATCATTAAAGCTAACGATCCCATAATCGCTATAAATGAACCCAACATAAACTTAGTTCCTAAATGGCCATTTAAACTTACTACGGTCTTAGCTGAAAACCACGCTGTACCTAAGTAAACTACTAAAGTTAATCCAACAGTAATAGCTTTAATATCTTTACCCATAATTTTATCTTTGTCAAACATTTTCAATAATTCTAGTGCTGCAATAACAACACCAGCTATCATTAAGATTTGAAAAGGAATTAATAGTTCCGGAATGATAATAAGAGGGATAAACACCACCCCCATAACCAAACCTGTAATTGCTCTTGTTTTCATTTTTCCTTCCTCCTTAAATATTACTCACTTAACATTATACACTTTTTAACAATTATTTAAAAGTTTTAAAAGCCCTTACCTTTTTAATGTGTATTTGAAAAATTAGTCTTATAATAAAAATAAAAGGGGGAGTTAAAATGAAAGATTTTACAAATTGGCTAGATAATGCGCCATTTATTATTCAATTGTTATTTTCTTTACCTATCTTGAATTTCATTTATGGAATTTATCGAGCACTTAAAGGGCTACAGAAAAATAACATCTTACTAATTATAGTAGGAATTATTTGGATTTTTGCTGGGGCAGCTATCTTTTGGATTATCGATTTAATTTCAGTTATTCTTTACAAAAAACCTGTTGTTTTAGTAGGGTAATAGTAAAAGAGGCAACTCAATAATGAGTTACCTCTTTTTTTATCTATTACGTTTTTTTAAATAATATACTAATCCCAATGATCCCAAAGTAATTATAATTACTAAAAACGATATTGACGTAAGCATTAAAAAGTTTTTACTAGCAACCTTATTAACTAAAATAGTATATTCATTAGTTATTAAAAAAATTTTGACTTACAACCTTAACAATTATTTCATTTTCTCCTTAATTAAGATTATTTATATCTCCGATAACTTCAACACTTTGACCAAAATGTCCTTTAATAAAATCTAACTCAATATTATCTTGTTTAACTTTTACTTGATATTCATATTGATTTGGAATGAATACAGGCGATAAATCATACCCCTCAATTTTTAGTGATGTTAAATGAGCATCACTACTCCATTCAATTAATTTTATTTCTTTATAAATATTTAATGTATATGGTTTACTTCTGTTTCCAAATTCACTAATGATAAATATAATAAATTCATTTAACCCGTCTTTAAGTTCCGTACTCGATGAATTTATTCTTTTAATGACTAGCTCAGATGTTTCATGATGGTCTGCACTAATATTAATTTCCCTCTCAGAACTATCCAAAAGAGTTGTATAAGAATAATCTTTAATAATTTTGTTATTAATGTAAATATTATTAATACTTAAATCGTCAAATAGAGACTTAATTACTAGTTTGTATGTTTTTGCCGGGAACCCTATTTCATATAAATATTCAGTTTCTCCATGATTTAACTTGATTTGCTTTTCTCCTAATACTTGTTCATCATTATTAGTATGAACATTAACTTGAACAATTTTATCCTGTTCATAATTTATACTAACTTCTAATAGATATTTATCATAATCATAAGGATAAAATCTTCCATCAATTTCAAATTGTAATGTGTTTTCTAAAACTAATTTTTGGTTAAGATTTATAGTATTGTTCTCAAGAATTTGTTCTATATCTTTAGAATTATATACTCCAGTAAGATTTACACAAAATAAATATATAAATAACATTAAACATCCAATAAGTAACAAGTCTAACATATTTAAAACTTTTTTCTTTGACATAATATAACAACTACTTTAATTCAATATTATAGTTGTATTTTACCACCTTAATTAGTTAATTTGTTTCCGTGGTAAATTACATTACAATTTCAGAATTTAATGGAATTCATATAAAAAGACCGCTCAAATTAATGAGCGGTCCGCACTATTATATAGTTTGTATTTCTTTAATTTTGTCGTTAACTAATTGATCAATTAATTTAATAAATTTATCAGTTAATTTTTGTACATTATCTAAATTAGATTTTTCAGCATCTTCTGGTAATTCTAATTTTTTAACACCATCATTACCATCACGACGAACATTTCTAATTGCAATTTTGGAATCTTCTCCAACTTTTTCTACATCTTTACTAATTTCTTTTCTTCTTTGACCAGTAAGAGCTGGTAAAACTAAACGAATACCACTTGAATCACTTTGTGGAGTTAGTCCTAAGTCTGATTGATGAATAGCTTGTTCGATTTGTTTAATAGTTGATTTGTCAAAGGGCTTAATTAATAATTGTGTACCTTCTGATACACCTATCGATGCAATTTGTTTTAATGGAGTTGGTGTTCCATAATAATCAATTGAAATACGATCTAGTAAAGAAGGATTTGCTCTTCCTGTACGAACTGAAGCTAATTCACGTTCTAAATTTTCAATTGTTTTTTGCATATTGTCTTCTACTTCAAGTAATAATAAATTTGCTTGTTCTAACATTTTATTCCTCCCACTTAACTAGCGTACCTAGTTTTTCTTGTAAAACTGCTTTTTTCATATTACCATGTTTGTTCATATCAAACACAACAATATTAATTTTATTGTCTTTACAAATTGATGCTGCAGTTGAATCCATTACAAGAAGTTTTTTTTCTAAAACTTGTTGTAGTGTTAATTCATTATATAATACTGCATCTTCAAACTTGTTAGGGTCTTTATCATAAACTCCCTCAACACCATTTTTAGCCATTAAGATAACTTCGGCATCAATTTCAGCAGCACGCAAACCTGCAGCTGTGTCTGTTGAGAAGTATGGAGAGCCAGTTCCACCAACGAAAATTGTCACACGACCTTTTTCTAAATGTCTTATTGCTCTTCTTCTAATATATGGTTCGGCAATTTCAGAAATATTCAAAGCTGACATAACTCTTGAAGGAACTTCTAGTCCTTCTAAAGCATCTTGTAAAGCTAAACCATTCATTATTGTTCCAAGCATACCCATATAGTCTGCTTGAGCACGGTCCATTCCTAGTTGTTCACCAGTAACACCACGCCATAAGTTACCTGCACCGATGACAACACCAATTTGTACCCCTAATGCATAAATTTCTTTGATTTCCATAGCAATCTTTTTAACTGTTTCCGGGTCAATACCATAATTAGTATTTCCCTTCATTGCTTCACCACTTAATTTTAATATTACACGTTGGTACATGGTTGGCCTCCTTATAATCCTTGAGTAACAGCAGCTACTTCTGCAGCGAAATCTTCTTCACGTTTTTCGATTCCTTCGCCTACTTCAATTCTTACAAATGAAACTACGTCATTGTCATTATTTTTTAAGTATTGTTTAACTGTAATGTCGCCATCTTTAACAAATGGTTGATCTACTAAACAAATATCTTGTAAGAATTTGTTTAATCTACCAACGATCATTTTTTCAACGATATTCGCTGGTTTACCTTCTTGTAAAGCTTGGTTAGTTAAAACTTGTTTTTCATGTTCTAAAACATCTGCATCTACTGAGTCTCTGTTTAAGAATTTTGGATTGCTTGCTGCAACATGCATTGCAACATCTTTAGCAACTTCTTCATTATCTTTGGCTACAACAGTTAAAGCAACAATTTTCCCACCCATGTGTGAGTAGTTACCAAATCCTTGGCCGTCTTCTTTAACAAATACTGTAACTCTTCTTAATGTAATTTTTTCACCAATTTTAGCAGTTGCATTTGCTAATAATGTTTCTAAAGTAATTCCTTCAACATCTAACGCTAATGCTTCTTCTGCATTAGTTGCATTTGAGTTAAGGATTAATTTTCCTACTTGATCTAATAACGCTAAGAAATCTTTGTTTTTAGCAACAAAGTCAGTTTCTGAGTTTAATTCAAAAACAACAGCTTTATTTCCTTCAACTACGACGTTAGCTAAACCTTCCGCTGCAATTCTTCCAGCTTTTTTAGCTGCTTGAGCAATTCCTCTTTCTCTTAAGTAGTCAACTGCTGCACTAACGTCTCCATTAGTTTCTTGTAATGCTTTTTTACAGTCCATCATTCCTGCGCCTGTTATATCTCTTAATTCTTTTACTAATTTTGCTGTGATTTGTACCATATAATTTATCCTCCATTTTTTAAAACAAAAGGGAACACGTTCCCTTTCATCTTTTTTAAATTTTAATAAAATCTTCTTATTTAGTTAATAATTCAATTAATTCTGCTTTTCTTAATGTTGAGTAACCTGATAGACCTAATTCTCTAGCTAAATCTTTTAACTGAGTAACTGTTAATTTATTATAATCAACTTTTTTGTTTGTAGTAGCTTCTTTAGCAACAACTGCTGGTTTAGCTGCTTTTTCTACAACTGGTTTTTCAACTGCTGGTTTAACAGCTGGTTTAGCTGCTGGCTTTTCAGTTTTTTCAATTGCCGGCTTAGTTGCTGGTCTTTCTTTTGATTGATATTCTCTTCTTGGAGCTCTATCTTTATTTTTGTTATCTCTGTTGTTGTCTCTATCTTGTCTTGGTCTTCTTGGTCTTTCATCTTGTCTAGTATCTTCTTCTTCAACCTTTTCAACATATCCACCTTGAGCTTCAATAACTGCATTACCCATTACTCTAGTAATTAAGTTAACTGCTCTAATTGCGTCATCATTGCCCGGAATGATGAAGTCAACATCATCTGGATTACAGTTTGTATCAACAATTCCAAATACTGGAATGTGTAATTTTCTTGCTTCTAAAATTGCATTAATTTCTTTTTTAGGATCAACGATAAAGATTGCATCAGGAATCTTTTTCATGTCTTTAATTCCACCTAAGAATTTTTCTAATTTGTTTCTTTCATGAACTAATTTTAAAACTTCTTTTTTAGGTAAAACTTCGAAAGTTCCATCTTCTTCCATCTTGTATAAATCGTGTAATCTTTTGATTCTTCTACGAATCGTTTTGAAGTTAGTCAAAGTTCCACCTAACCAACGTTGGTCTACATAGAACATTCCTGTTCTAGCTGCTTCTTCTCTAACTGCCATTTGAGCTTGTTTTTTAGTACCAACAAATAATACTGTTCCACCGTCTTTAACGATTTGGTTTAATGCTACATAAGCATCTTCGATTTTTTGTTGTGTTAACTTTAAATCAATAATGTGAATACCATTTCTTGATGTAAAGATATATGGTGCCATTCTTGGGTCCCATCTTCTTGTTGCGTGTCCAAAGTGAACACCTGATTCTAATAATTGTTTCATTGAAACTACTGCCATAAAATATTACCTCCATTTTTGTTTTTTTCCTCTGAATAATTTAAGTTAAACCACCCTTAGGGCACAAGATTTACCGAACGTTATCCATGTGTATTTTCATAGCCTTAATTAATATATCATAATACTGCCTTTATTGCAACTATTTTAGTCGTTTTTTAATCATATTATAAACTAGTACTACCAAATCCACCTAACCTAATTTTATCTTCCGTTTGGTCATCAACTGTTTGATAAAAATTAGTAAAGATTCCTTGTGATAACCTTTCACCTTTTTCAATTGTAACTGGTTTATCTGTAAAGTTATATATTTGAATCATAATATGACCTTCATTGTCAGCAAAGTAATAATCAGCATCAATAACTCCTACCCCATTGCTCATAGTTAAACCTTTTTTAATTGGTAATGATGATCTTGGGAATAATAATAAAACTTCATTCTTTGGCATTTTAACTCTAACACCTGTTTTAACTAATACAATTTCTTTTGGTTGGACAATTAAATCTTCAATTGATGCAAAATCGTATCCTGCACTTTGGTTTGTTGCTCTTACTGGTAGTTCAAAATCTTCATTTTGATATTTACTTACCTTTTCAAATCTTCTCATAGTAATGACTCCTTGATATAGTTTAGTACGGTATTTTCTCTTACTAGTACTGTTTGGTATCCTTTTGAATTTGTTCTTTCTTCTTTTGTTACAAGTTCATTATGTTTAATAACTTCATCAATATTAACCCACTTAGCTTCTAAACCTTGTTCCAGCTCTCTTCCTACATAGTTAGGTTTACCAAAACTAGTTACATCACATAAATAATAATGGGATGTTTGTTTGTAGATTGAATTAGAACCACTAATACCATATCTTAATTCTTCCGTGTAACCTAAGTGATCAGAAACACTAACCTCTTTGGCACCGATTTCCTCGTATAACTCTCGTTTTAATGTTTCCACTAAATCCTCGTCTTCTTTAACACCACCACCAGGGAAGGTATAGTCATTATAAAGTTTAGAATATAACATATATACTAAATCATCTTTAATTAAAACACCTCGAACAGTTGTTCTTGTTTTAATTTGATCAACCTCTTTAATACCTGGTTCAATAATTGTATTACCGATCTTTATCATCTTTCATCACCCGCGGATTCATTTGATTGTACTTTTTCTTTAATACTTCATTTGATACTTCTGTATATATTTGAGTTGACTTTAAATGTTCATGCCCTAGTAACTCTTGGACCACTCTTAAATCAGCTCCATGATTTAACATTGTTGTTGCAAAACTATGTCTTAACATATGTGGTGTTATATGATAAGTTTCGTTTGCATCTTTTAAAATCTTTTTAACTATTAACTGAACTCCTCTAACGGTTAGACTAGTCCCACGATAGTTAAGTAATAAGTTGTTACTTTCTTCATCACTCTTACTAATTAGTTTAGGTCTGACATCAGTTAAATATTCTTTAATTTGCTCAATTAACATTGGATGCAAAGGAACATAACGATCTTTACCACCTTTACCGTGAATTAAGATTTGTTCACGATTAATCTGAATATCTTTTAATTGAATAGTTGTTAACTCTGACGCTCTAATACCTGTACTAAATAGTAATTCCAATATTAAGTAATTGCGTTTACCTAGTAACGTTGTTGTATCAATGGCCTCAAATAAGTAGTTGATATCATTATCACTAATTATTCTAGGTAATCTTTTTGGTATTTTAGGAGTTTCAACTCCTTCAAAGATATTCACATCAATTAACTCTTCTTTAATCATATATCCATAAAATGTTCTTAATGATGATATTTTCCTAGCAACTGATTTTTCAGAATATCCTTCATCATCTAAATGACTCAAGTAATTTCTAGCAAGTCTAGGTCTTCTCGCTCCTAATACATTTTCAGCTAACTCTTCAATTTTTAAAAAATTATCAAAATCTTCTAAATCTCTTAAATAATTAGTAACTGTATGTTTTGAATAATTTTTAATAACCTCTAAATAATACTCAAACTTTTCAAAATAATTCATTGTTATTTTCCATATAAGCATTTAAAGCTTCTAAAGATCTTTTAACATACAATTCTTTTCTTTCTTTTTTACGATGTTTGAACTCTAACTCAGTCATAATACCGAAGTTAGCATTCATTGGAACAAATGAATTATTAGGAGTAGATACGTAACGTGCCATTGCTCCCATCATTGTTTCAACCGGTAATGGATGTCTTTCACCGGTTTTAAGAATCGAAGCAATTTGTAAGGCAACGTTTAATCCCGATGCTGCACTTTCAATGTATCCTTCTACTCCACTAATTTGTCCCGCAAAAAATACTTTTGGTTTGTCTTCTACTTGGAAACTATTATTTAAAACTTTTGGACTTTCAATATATGTATTTCTATGGATTACACCATATCTAATAATATTAATATCTTCTAATCCCGGAACAAGGTTTAAAATTCTTTTTTGTTCGCCCCAAGCTAAACTAGTTTGGAATCCAACGATGTTATACATGCTATTTGCAGCATCATCTTGTCTAAGTTGAATTACTGCATATGGCGTTGTTCCATCTGGTCTTTCTAAACCTACAGGTTTTAAAGGACCATAAGTCAGTGTTTGAAAGCCACGACTAGCCATTACTTCAACTGGCATACAACCTTCAAAAACATTATTTTCAAAATCTTTTGGTTGGACTTTTCTTGCATTTAACAATTCATTGTAAAATACTTCATATTGTTCTTTATCCATTGGACAATTAATATAAGCTGCTTCACCTTTATCATAACGATTCTTAACATAACAAACATCCATATTAATTGAATCTTTTTCAACAATTGGTGCAATTGCATCAAAAAAATGGAGCTTTTGATCGCCCAACATTGCTTGTATATTATTATATAAGTCACTACTTGCTAATGGTCCCGCAGCAATAACTGTATATTCGTCTATATCTATATTAGTAACTTCTTCTAATACAACTTCTATGTTAGGATGATTGTTTATTTTATCTTCAACGTATTTTGAGAAAACAACACGGTCTACTGCCAAACTTCCGCCAGCAGGAACACTAGCATGATTTGCCGCCTCCATAATTAGAGAGTTTAACTCAACCATTTCTGCTTTTAATAACCCAACAGCGTTATTTATATCTGTTGATCGAAACGAGTTAGAACAAACCAGTTCTGCAAAATTACCAGTTTGATGCGCATCTGTCATTTTTACTGGTCTCATTTCATATAATTTTACTTTAATTCCTTGATTAGCTAATTGATATGCCGCTTCGCTTCCCGCTAATCCAGCACCGATTACTTTAACTTCCATTTCATCACTTCCTACAAGTTTAATTATAACATATTCAACTTTATTAAAAAAAGAATAGAACTAATTTAAGAGGTACCCTTAATCAAGGACAATGATAAAAAAACATTGTTGGACTGTCAATACTTTTGTGGACAAAAAGTTAAGA
>DATFIG010000102.1:0-6256 GCA_035270345.1 Haploplasma sp. | reverse complement strand
GGTTTAACATTTGCATATTTAATAGCTGATAATGAATCAGCAACTACTGAAAGACCTGCAATACCAGTTGCAAAAAATCTTTTCACTTCTGCATCATGTAATGCCATCTCAACTTTTTCATATGAATATTTATCATGCATGTAATGAATAATGTTTAATGCATCCACATATACTTCAGCTAATTCATCCATTGTTTTGTCAAAACGTTCGTATACTGTATCAAAGTCTAATACTTCAACCTGTAAGACATCTTTTACACCTTTAGTAAATACTTGTGTATTACTAATCTCATCACGTCCACCATTCATTGAGTAAAGCAATGCTTTACCTAAGTTGGCGCGTGCGCCAAAGAATTGCATTTCTTTACCAATAGCCATTGGTGAAACACAACATGCAATACCATAGTCATCACCATGAATTAAACGCATCTTATCATCGTTTTCATATTGGATACTTGATGTATCAATAGAAACTTGTGAACAAAAATCCTTGAAGTTTTGTGGCAGACCTTCTGCCCAAAGAATTGTAAGGTTTGGTTCAGCAGATGTACCTAAGTTATATAATGTTTGTAAGTATCTAAAACTTGTTTTAGTTACCATTGATCTACCGTCTAAACTCATACCAGCAATAGCTTCAGTAACCCAAGTAGGATCCCCTGTAAACAATTCATTATACTCTGGTGTTCTAGCAAATCTAATCATTCTTAATTTCATAATAAAGTGGTCAATTAATTCTTGAGCTTCAATTTCTGTTAACATTCCATTAGCAATATCTCTTTCAATATAGATATCTAAGAATGTTGCAGTTCTACCAAGTGACATTGCTGCACCATTTTGCTCTTTAACTGCTGCTAAGTAAGATAAATAAACCCATTGAATAGCTTCAACTGCATTTTCAGCTGGACGAGATAAATCAAATCCGTAAATATTACCTAAACCAATTAATTCTTTTAATGCTTTAATTTGTTCAGAAATTTCTTCACGCATTCTAATAGTTTCTTCAGTCATTGGGAAACCGTATTTATCTTTTTCAATAGCTTTTTGTTCGATTAAGTAGTTAATTCCGTATAATGCAACACGTCTGTAGTCACCAATAATACGTCCACGTCCGTATCCATCAGGTAAACCTGTTACAATTCCTGATCTTCTTGCTGCTCTAATTGAAGCATCATAAACATCAAATACACCATCATTGTGTGTTTTACGATATTTAGTGAAGATTTCTTTTAATTCTGGATCAATTTCATATCCGTAAGCTTCAGCTGCACCTACTGCAACTTTAATACCACCAAATGGATGGAAAGCTCTTTTGAAAGGACGATCAGTTTGAACCCCTACAATTTTTTCTAATTTTTGATCAATATAACCTGCGCCATGTGATGTAATTGATGATACTACATGAGTATCAATTTCAACAACTCCACCGTTCTCTCTTTCTTGTTTTAAGAAATCAAAGAACATTTCATTTAACTTTAAACTACTTTCAGTTGGTCCTTCTAAAAATTGAGAATCACCTGTATATTCAGTATAGTTTTTATCAATAAAATCTCTTACGTCAATTCCTTCAGACCAAGAGCCTTGTTTAAAACCTTTCCATGCTGACATGTCAAATTCCTCCTATTTATTATATTTATAATTACTTGCACCTTCATATATTTATTATATACCACTATCACTAAATATGCATTAATTGAGCGCGTGAAAACGTTTTATAAAAGATAGTTTTTTCAAAGTATACGTTATTATTGATAAATGTTGCAAAAATAGCTTTTATTGGTTGTAATTACAACTAATTTACACGTTAAAAACATAAATTTTACAAGTTATTAAAGAAACAAAAACTTGTCATTTAAATAAGTCCTTGTTCGATTTATTGATACCTACATAATATGCATCTAAAAATGCAGCCGCTATATAGATCCAATGTTCTTTTGCTTTTTTATATTCTAATGTAATAGTTATTTCTTCTTTAACATATCCTAAACGAACTGGATAAATAAATTCGTTAGCTAGATCAAACATCTTTTCACCTTCAATATCATTCGAAGATTCTTTACTAATTATTAATCTAACAAAACCATTACCATTTTCAACCTTTTTAATACCAATTTTATTTAACAACTTTTTAAATAGTTTTTCATACATATAAGTTAGTAGTCCAACACTTAAAGAACCAAAACGATCTTCAAGTTCAATTTTTAAATCATTAACATCTTTTAATGTATTTAAAGTACTTACTTTTTTATGAATTTCAATTCTAACACTATCTTCACTAATATATTCTTTATCAATAGTTCTATTTGCATAAACAGCAGTAATTTCTTCAAGTGGTTTTAATTCTTCTTTATTATGGATTACTTCATCTAATAGTTGCATATACATTTCTAAACCAACTGAATCGATAAATCCAGATTGTTCACTACCTAAGATATCTCCAGCACCTCGAATTGATAAATCTTTTAAAGCTACTTTATATCCACTACCTAATTCAGTAAATTCTTCTAGTGCTTTTAATCTCTTATATGATTCATCGCTTAAAGATTTATACTTATCATGCATTAAATATGCATAAGCAATCTTATCACTTCGACCAACACGACCTCTAATTTGATAAAGTTGTGATAAACCTAGGTGATCAGCGTCATGAATAATTAAAGTATTAGTATTAGGAATATCAATACCAGTTTCAATAATCGTTGTTGATACTAAAACATCATACTCATGATCGATGAATGCACTAATCGTATCTTCTAATCTGTTTTTAGTCATTTGACCATGAGCAAAGACAATTTTTGCTTCTGGTACTAACTTTTGAATTCTTAAAACTTGTTCTTCCATATCAACTACTTTGTTATATAAGTAGAATGTTTGACCACCGCGAGCTATTTCTCTTCTTATCGCTTCTTTAATTAAAGCTTCTTCACGTGGTACAACATAAGTTTGAACTGGGTACCTTGATAAAGGTGGTGTTTCAATAGTTGTTAAGTCTTTTAAACCTAACATTGTCATTTGTAACGTTCTAGGTATTGGTGTTGCACTAAGCATTAATGTATCAACATTAACTTTCATCTCTTTAATACGTTCTTTATGTATAACACCAAAACGTTGTTCCTCATCAATAATTAATAAACCTAAATCATTAGTAACAATATCTTTTGATAGAAGTCGGTGAGTTCCAACAACAACATCAACAAATCCATTTTCTAATTTATCTAATGTCTCGTTTTGTTTCTTTTTAGTAACAAATCTACTTAAGAGTTCAACACTAGCACCATACTTCTCGAATCTTTCTTTAAACGTATAATAATGCTGTCTAGCAAGCACAGTTGTTGGACAAAGATACAATACTTGTTTCCCATCTAAGACTGCTTTAAACGCCGCCCTAAGCGCTACTTCGGTTTTACCGAAACCAACATCACCAATAATTAACATATCCATTGGCTTAGGTTTTTCCATCGCTTCTTTTACTTTGGCAATACTAGTAACTTGGTCAGGTGTTAAGTCATACTGGAAATCATTTTCAAAATCAGCTTGCAATTGATTATCTTTAGAAAAACCAAACCCACTCGCCTCTTCTCTAGAAGCATACAGTTTTAACAAACGATCACTTAAGTCTTTAATCTTCTTTTTAACGTTCGCTTTCGTATTCCCCCACTGCTTACTACCCATTTTAGATAAGGTCGGTCTAAAACCATCGGCACTACCATACTTTAAGACTAAATCTATTTGTTCCATTGGGACATATAATGAATCATCATCACGATATAAGATATATAAGTAGTCTCTTGTAATACCACTTAACTCCATCGTCTTTAAACCCATGTATTTACCAATCCCAAATTCATAATGAACTACATAATCACCGACTACTAATTCATCAACATTTCTAATTTTTGTTGATTGATTTAAAACACTACGGTAATGGGCTTTATTCAATGATTTACTATTGAAGATAGTGTGGTCATTAATTAAAACTATCAATTCATTATTCATACTAAATGAGCCAACTAAGTTAGTATCACTAAAGTGATAGTTAGTATAATCTTTATCCTTAAAAAAACTAACTAGTTCATTTTTATTACGTTCAGTATTAACATTAATAATAACATCAAAGTTTTTATAAGTATTAATTAAATCATAATATAACATTGGAATATTACCATGATACTGATTAACATCAAAAACATTTAAGTTAACTGCATCACTATACTTATTACCATAGTTATCAATATTATAAGTAGCTTCATCAATCTTCTTCTTATAATCAACTAAATATCCTAATGATAAGTATGACTGACCATCCATTGTTTTAGCATATGTTTGTAAGTCATCTAACTTTTGATTTTCGTTAATAACCATCTTATGTTCATCAATAACAATAATTTTCTTATTCTTACTAAAATCTGTAATAGTTGTTTCTTCTTTATTAAAGAAAGGAATATAAATATTTAACGTTGATAAGTTACTTCTTGTATCTAGTTTTTCGATATCAGCATTTAATCTTTCTTGTTCCTTTGGTGAAAGGTTAAATTTACTGAAATGTTTGTTAATTTTAGTTAAAGCTTCTTCCTTCATTGTTGAAGTATAAAACAACTCATGAAGTGGACTAATTGAAATAATGTTAGTTTCACCTATTGATCTTTGAGTATCAACGTCGAAAAACTTAATTGACTCTAATTCATTCCCAAAGAAATCTAAACGATATGGATTTGTCGCATCTCTAGTAAAAACATCTATTATACCTCCACGAACAGAAAATGTTCCTGGCACTTCAACGGTATAGTTATTAACATAACCACCATTAACTAAATAATTAACAACTTGATCAAACTCATAAGTCTTACCTTTAGTTAAGGTAAATGAACTATTTAAATAATCACTAACCTTTAATTGTCTCATTATTACCCCATCAAGTGTTGTTACAACGATATGCTTTTGATTAGTTAAAAGTCGATTTATTGTATATAGCCTTTCACTTTGAAACTCATGACTTCCTAAAGCCATAATAGTTGTTAGTATTTGATCTACTGGATAAAATAATACATTGTCTTGATCAACTAACTGATTAATGAAGTCATAATATCTTTGCGCTTCATAAAGATTAGGCAATACAACAAAAATAGTGTCATCGCCACTATTAAATTCATTTACTATTAAGTACGCATTATAATAATCATTACTATTTTTATAGTACTTACTATTATTAAATCTTATCTTTTCTCTAAAGTCATTCATATAATCACCTAAACACCAATACCCAAACAAATTGTTTGGGTGGTAGTTGTTATTTATTATCTAGTCTTATTATAACATTAAACAAAAATATGTCATTAACAGAGCACTAAAGACCGTAATTTGATAAAACATTATAATTAGTGTATACTTATAATAGTTTTAAGGAGCGCCTTAAAAAAAGGAGTGAGTATATGAAAAAACTATTATCAATCATATTAATAACTATATTTAGTATCTCTCTTATAAGTTGTTCTAAGAGATATCACTACGATGAAACAAAAATTAATATTACAACTACTACTAATATTATGGCTGACTTAGCTACACAAATAGGTAAGGAACGAGTAAATGTCTTCTCATTAATGGGAGCGGGAGTTGACCCACATCAGTACATTGCAAGACCCAACGATTATAATGCATTAAACAAAGCTGATTTTATTTTAGTAAGTGGATTACACTTAGAAGGAAAAATGTCAACTATTTTTGATAATTACCAACAAACAACTAATAAAACTGTTTTATCTGTTGGAAATTCTATTTTGGATAATTCAAGTAAAGAAATAACTAATCGATTAATAGTCAATAGTGACTTAGGAAATAATTATGACCCCCATTTTTGGTTTGATATACCTTTATATCAAGAAGCGTCTCGTTATGTTTTAGAAAGCTTAATTGCTTATGAGCCTGCTAGTAAAGAATATTTTACGACAAATTATAATGATTACGTTGTTGAATTAAATAAATTAGAACTTGAAGTTACTAGACTTTTAGAAGTTATACCTTATGATGAAAGATATTTAATTTCTGCACATGATGCTTTTGAATACTTTGGAAACGAACACGGATTTGAAGTTTATGCTCTACAGGGATTATCAACAGAAGATCAAGTTTCACCATCTGATGTAAAAGAAATTGTAAATTTAGTTGTAGAAAATAAAGTCAAAGCAATTTTCCCTGAGCATTCAGTACCTAATGAAACTATTAAGTCTGTTAGTGAGGAAGTTAATAAAAAAGGTCATAAT
>DATFIG010000101.1:0-30221 GCA_035270345.1 Haploplasma sp. | reverse complement strand
CTATAATAATATAGATGAAATTATTGCTAAAGAAATTTCAAATATAAGATTAGAGTTAAATACATTAACTAATAGTACTTTATTAGGGAATATCTTTTATACTAAAAATGATTTAAATAACATAAAAATTGTTTATAAAAGTTTAAAGTATAATTTGCCAATTGATCAGTTTGATCTATCTTCAATATACTCTGTTGAAGCTTTGGTAGAGTTTTTTAAAAACGATAATAAGTCGTTATTAAAAGAAGAAGATATCTTGTTGTTTGAACAATTAAAAACAATAGATTCCAGTTCAATTAAAGTAGAGTTAGAAAATATTGAAAAAGTATATTACAATTATTATTTTGAATTAGCAAAAAAAGAATTTCCTGAATTAGTTATTTATTTAGAAACACTTAATTTTATTAACAATTTAAATAATGTTTTAAAGTTGAGAAGTAGAAAAGATAGTGTAGAAAACTTAAGTACTTTATTATTAGAGCAAAGTATCTTTCCAAAGTCTGATTGGTTAGAAGTATTTACTTTACCAGAAGATTTATTTAAGGAAAGAATTAGTTTATACTATTATGGCAAATTATCAGAAGGTCTAAATAGATATTTAGATACCAACGATTTAACCGCTTTAAACAAGGCTTATGACGGAATACTTAATGATGTAGCTACAAACATAAGTTTTAAACATGAAGCTTTAGGACCAGTCTTTTCATACTTACATGAAAAACAAAATGAAGCAAATAAGTTAAGGGGTGTATATTATGAGTCATTCAAATAATGCGACTGTTATGTGTTTAGGTCATAATGAAAATGCCTTACTTTTTAATGCGAGTGGAATACAAGGAATAATTATTAAAGATGAAAAAGACTTAGCTCTACAAGTTGAAAAATATGTAGAACAAGGAATTAAAATATTTTTAGTTAGTGAAGTATTTAGTGAAGAAATTGAAAGATTAAGAGAAAAGTACAATGCGGTTTATCCCATCTTTTTATTATTATCATTAGATGGTAGTACTACTGATGCTCATGTCGAACGTATAAGAAAAGACGTTGAACGAGCAACAGGAATTAATCTATTATAGGAGGTTTATCATGAGTAAAGATAATAATAATGAAGTTGGTATAATTACAAAAGTATCAGGACCTTTAATTGTTGCTAAAAACATGAGCTCAGTTCAAGTTTATGACGTTGTTAAAGTTAGTAATAGACGTTTAACAGGTGAAGTTATTGAGCTTAGAGGGGATTTAGCATCAATTCAAGTATATGAGGAAACTGCGGGTATTGGACCTGGAGAACCTGTATATTTTACAAACCAAGTACTATCAGTTGAATTAGGACCTGGTTTAATCGGAGGAATCTTTGATGGTATTCAAAGACCTTTAGAAGAAATATATAAAGTTGATCCACAAATTATTCCAGCTGGAATTGAAATTCCAAGTTTAGATCGTAACAAAGAATGGGATTTTGAACCAGTAGTTAAAGTAGATGATTTTTTAGTTGGTGGCGATGTTATTGGTTTAGTAGATGAATCAAATGTAGTAAAACACAAAGTCATGGTTCCACCAAACATTAGTGGTAAAGTTACATTTGTTAAAAAAGGTTTATCTAAAGTTGCTGATACAGTTGTTAAATTAGAAGATAAAAATGGTAAAGTACATGAATTAAATATGATTCAATACTGGCCAGTAAGAACAAAGAGACCTTATAAAAAGAAAATTACTCCAAATCGTCCGATGATTACCGGACAAAGAGTAATTGATACATTATTCCCTATTGCTATTGGTGGGGTAGCAGCTATTCCAGGACCGTTTGGTTCAGGTAAAACAGTTGTTCAACACCAGTTAGCAAAATGGAGTGATGCTGATATTATTGTTTATGTTGGTTGTGGAGAACGTGGAAATGAAATGACTGACGTATTAATGGAATTCCCAGAGTTAAAAGACCCTCAAACTGGTGAATCATTAATGGAAAGAACAATTCTTATTGCTAATACATCTAATATGCCGGTAGCTGCACGTGAAGCAAGTATTTATACTGGTATTACTATTGCAGAATATTACCGAGATATGGGATATAAAGTAGCTATTATGGCTGACTCAACTTCACGTTGGGCGGAAGCTCTAAGAGAGATGTCATCTCGACTAGAAGAGATGCCAGGTGAAGAAGGATATCCAGCATATTTATCAAGTAAACTAGCAGAGTTCTATGAAAGAGCAGGACTAGTTAAAACTTTAGGTTCTAGTGATGAAGAAGGTGCTGTAACAGTAATTGGTGCAGTATCACCTCCAGGTGGAGATACATCAGAACCAGTGAGCCAGGCAACACTTAGAATTGTTAAAGTATTCTGGGGGCTAAGTTCACAACTTGCTTACCGTCGTCACTTCCCAGCAATTGACTGGTTAAAGAGCTATTCTTTATATCAAGACCAAGTTGGTGAGTACTTTGATGATGAAGTAGAATCTAATTGGACAAACCAAGTTAACCGCGTTAAAGCGATGTTACAGGATGAAGAACAATTAGAAGAAATTGTGAGATTAGTTGGTTTAGATTCGTTAAGTAAAGAAGATCAAACTAAATTACTAGCGTCACAAATGATTAGAGAAGACTTCTTACATCAAAACGCTTTTGATGATATTGATACATATTCTTCAACTAACAAACAGTATCAAATGATTAATGTTATTTTAACTTGGTATGACCAAGCAGTAGTGGCTTTAGCTAATGGTTTAGATTATAAACTAATAGAGGAAAGTCATTCTAAAAATAGAATTGGTCGTTTAAAATATGTTGAAGAAGATAGTGTAGATAAAGAAGTATTAGAAATTATTAAAGATATTGAAAAAGAATTTAAAACAGGAGGGATTAACTAATGGCAGTAAAAGAATATAAAACTATTCGTGAAGTTGTTGGTCCTTTAATGTTAGTAGAAAAAGTTGCAGGCGTTAAGTATGATGAACTAGTTGAAATCAGACAAGCGAATGGAACTGTTAAATACGGTAAGGTATTAGAAGTTGAAAATGATACAGCTTTAGTACAATTATTTGAAGGTAGTCAAGGATTAAAAATTGATGATGCTAAAGCAGTGTTTTTAGGTCATGGTGTTGAACTTGACTTATCACCAGATATTTTAGGACGTGTGTTTTCAGGAATGGGTAACCCTATCGATGATAAAGGTGCGATCATTCCTGAAATGACTAAAGATATTAATGGTAACCCATTAAATCCAGTAGCAAGAGACTATCCAAGTGAATTTATTCAAACTGGTATTTCTGCAATTGACGGATTAAATACTTTAGTACGTGGACAAAAATTACCAATCTTTTCAGGTTCTGGTTTACCACACGCTAGACTTGCTGCACAAATTGCTCGTCAAGCAACAGTACGTGGTAGTGATGAAGAATTTGCTGTAGTATTTGCTGCAATAGGTATTACTTTTGAAGAAGCTGAATATTTTATTGAAGACTTTAGAAAAACAGGGGCAATCGAAAGAACAGTAATGTTTGTTAACTTAGCTAATGACCCTGCAATTGAAAGAATTGCGACACCAAGAATGGCTATTACTGCTGCTGAATACTTATCAGAAGAATTAGGTATGCACGTATTAGTTATCTTAACGGATCTTACTAACTATGCTGAAGCACTAAGAGAAGTATCATCAGCTCGAAAAGAAGTTCCAGGACGTCGTGGTTATCCAGGTTACATGTATACTGACTTAGCGTCATTATATGAAAGAGCTGGAAGAATTAGAAATAGAGCAGGCTCTATTACTCAAATTCCAATCTTAACAATGCCTGAAAATGATATTACACATCCAATTCCAGATTTAACTGGATATATTACTGAAGGACAAATTATTGTTTCTAGAGAGTTATACTTAAAAAACTTAACTCCACCGATTGATGTATTACCATCATTATCAAGACTTAAAGATAAAGGTATTGGTGCTGGTAAGACAAGAGAAGATCATGCGGATGTTATGAACCAATTATTCTCTTCATATGCAAGAGGTAAAGAATCTAAAGAGTTATCAACAATTTTAGGTGAAGCAGCATTATCAAACATTGATAAACTATATGCTAAATTTGCTGATGAATTTGAAACAAGATATATCTCACAAGGTTTTGAAGTAAACAGAACTATTGAAGAAACATTAGACTTAAGTTGGGAACTATTAAGAATCTTACCAACAAGTGAATTAAAACGTATTAGTACAAAAAATATTGATAAATATTATTATGTAAAGGAGTAGTATATTATGTCTGTTGGCCAAAACAATCCAACTAGAATGGAATTAATGAAATTAAAAAGCAAACTTACAATGTCATTACGTGGCCATAAGCTACTTAAAGATAAACAAGATGAATTAATTCATCAGTTTGTTACTCTTGTTCACAAGACAAGAGACTTACGAGTGGAAGTCGACAATAGTATGCCGAAGCTTGTTAATAATTTTGATAATATTAAAACTAAAATGTCTCTAGTTGATATATACGAAATGTTAATGGTACCAAGTGAATCAATTAATGTTAAATATGAACAAAATAGTATTATGACTGTTTTAGTTCCAAAAATAACACTTGAAACTAAATCAGTTTCTAGTGAGGTTACATATAGTGATTTAACTTCACCAATTGAAATAGATATCATAGGAGAAGAAATGAATGGTTTTTTACCTAAAATAATTTTATTAGCTGAATTAGAACAAAGAATTAGATTAATGGCTGATGAAATTGAAAGAACAAGAAGACGTGTAAACGTAATTGAACATGTTATGGTTCCTGAACTACAAGCAGAAATCAAACGTATTACAATGAAGTTAGAAGATAACGAACGTAGTAATACAGTTAGAATTATGAAGAGTAAAGAGATCGTAATTGAAAAAATTATGGCTGAACGAGCTAAAAGAAATAAATAGAATAAAGCTATTGTTAAATTTAAGTTTAACAATAGCTTTTTTGTTTAAGTTGAATTACTTTACTTGAACTCGAACTAATGATTCTATTTTAAAATTATGATATAATTAATAGGAATAAAAGTAGGTGTTAAAATGATAAAAGTAAACAATTTACATTTTCAGTATAATAAGAAAAGTGAAGCATTAAAAGATGTTTCATTAGAAATAAAAGAAGGACAATGGATCTCTATATTAGGCCACAATGGTTCAGGTAAATCAACATTTGCCAAACTATTAGTAGGTCTTTTAGAAGTTAATAGTGGTGAGATTATTATCGATGGGGAATTATTAACTCCTGAAACAGTTGATAACATTAGAAGAAAGATTGGAATTGTATTCCAAAATCCTGATAACCAATTTGTTGGGGTAACAGTACGTTATGATATTGCTTTTGGTTTAGAAAATCAAATGATGAGTTCAAAAGAAATGGAAGAACGAGTTTTGGAATTTGCTACTTATGTAGGAATGGAAGACTATTTAAATAAAGAGCCTCATACTTTATCAGGTGGACAAAAACAAAGAGTTGCAATTGCAGGTGCACTTGCAATGGAGCAAGAAATATTAATTCTTGATGAAGCAACATCAATGTTAGATCCAAGAGGAACTAATGACATTGTTAATTTAATTAAAAAAATTAATAAAGAGAAAAAGAAAACGGTAATTACTATTACACATGATTTATCATTAGCAAGTAAGAGTGATTACTTATATGTGTTAAAAGAAGGTAGTCTTATTTTAGAGGGAACACCTTTAGAAGTATTTAAAGAAGAAGAGATTTTAAAATCATCTAATTTAGAAATACCATTATCATTGAGTATTTATAATGAGGTTTCAAAAGATGAAAATATTGATAAGAAGTTGGTGGAAGAGCTATGGGCATTCACTTCAAAAATGTAAGTCATGAATATCAGAGCTTTAGTGATAAAACTGAAGCGATAAGAGATATTAATATTGAGATAAAAGAAAAAGGCGAGTTTATCGCTATTTTAGGCCATACAGGTGCAGGTAAATCAACATTAGTTCAACATATGAATGCTTTACTTTATCCAACAAGTGGAGAAGTTGAAATATTTGGACAAACATTACCACCAAAGAAAAGAGAAAAAGTAAATCACTTAAGACAAAAAGTAGGTTTAGTTTTTCAGTTTCCAGAGTATCAATTATTTGAAAACACAATTATTGATGATATAGCTTTTGGACCTAAAAACTTCAAGGAAACAAAAGCTGTTGCCTATGATAATGCAAAAAAAGCAGCAAGTATGGTTGGTATTGACGAATCATTACATCAACAATCTCCATTTAGAATTAGTGGTGGACAAATGCGTCGAGTTGCTGTTGCAGGTATTTTAGCAATGGATCCTAATATTTTAGTATTAGATGAACCAACTAGAGGTTTAGATCCGCAAGGACGCGATGAAATCATGGATATATTTAAAAATATTAATGAGACTGAAGATAAAACAATGGTTTTAATTACTCACGATATGGATATCGTAAGTAAGTATGCTAAAAGAATTATTGTTTTAAAAGATGGTCGTATAGTATTTGATGGTTGTAAAGAAGATCTATTTATTCATCCAGATTTTGACAGTTTTAGCTTAGACTATCCAACTCCGCTTAAAATATTGAAACACTTAGAACAAACAGTTGGATTAAAGTTTGTTCCGCAATATACTAAAGAAGATTTAGTTAAGTATATTAAGGAGGCAAAACTATGAATAACAAAATAAGCATTGGACAATATGTTCCAACTAATTCATGGTTACATCGTTTAGACCCAAGAATTAAAATTTTTGGATTAGTAGTAATGTTAATATCAGTATTTTTAATTCCAATTTCAGGAGATATTAAATCAACTGTAGGTATTATTAACCTAAGTATGTTAGGTTTAATGTTATTATTTTCAATTATATTAAACATAAGTGCTAAAGTACCAATTAAGAAGATGATTGCAGGAGTTAGACCCCTAGTATTTTTATTAACATTTACATTTGTAATTCAATTATTTACAATCAAATCAGGGACACCAGTTTTTGGTGAACTAACAATGAATGTTTCGGTATTAACTATACTAGCAGTAGTAGGATTACTTGTTCTATATAATTTTACCAAAAAGATATTACCATTTAGAACACTATATTTCTTCTTAATAGTATTTATGATCTTTTTTGTTCAGTATATTATTAGATTAGATTTTGGTTTAATAACAACCTATAATTTTGCACCAACGGATGAAGGAATCATTCGTGGTATATTCTTGTTTGTAAGAATTATGATTACAGTAATGTTTACAACCTTACTAACGTTTTCAACAATGACAACAGATTTAAACTTCGGATTTGAATACTTACTGTCACCATTAAAACTGATAAAGGTTCCAGTAGACGTATTATCGATGATGTTAGCACTTATCTTAAGATTTATTCCAACACTATTATTTGAAACAGAAAAGATAATGAAGGCTCAAGCTTCACGTGGTTTAGATTTTAAAGAAAGTAAATTAAGAGAGAAAGTTACACAAGTAATTGCTTTACTTGTTCCAATCTTTTTAATTTCAATTACTAGGGCTGAAGATCTAAGTGATGCAATGGAAGCAAGAGGTTATATCATTGGTAATAAGAGAAGTCGAATTGATGAGTTTAAGATTAACTATGTTGATATTTTAACTTTAGTAATTACGTTAATAATAATTGGTTCAATTATTACAGTTAAGGTAATCTTTTAATGAGTTATCGATATTTATGTACAGTAAGTTATGATGGTTCAAATTATAAAGGATTTCAAAGACAAATAGGTTTTAAAACAGTTCAAGAGGAAATTGAAAAAGCAATTAAAAATATGACTAAACAAGTAGTTACTATTCACTCAGCAGGAAGAACTGATAGTGGTGTACATGCAATAGGTCAAAAGTTTCATTTTGACTTAGATGTTAAGATTGATTTGACTTTATTTTTAAAAGGCATTAATAAAAGATTGAATAGTGATATTATTATTAAAAACGTTAAGTATGTTAAAAACACATTTCATGCTAGACACCATGCAAAGTTAAGAACCTATCAATACCGAATATCTAAGAAGCCAAGTAATATATTTAATCAGAGTTTTGAAGTTTATATTGAAAATTTTGATATGAATAAAGCCTTAGAATGTGTTAAAATGTTTATTGGAACTAAGGACTTTACAGGTTTTGCAAAACTATCAAAAGATAAAAATCCAATTAGAACGATAACAAGTATTAAAACTAAAGAAACTAGAACACATTATATATTTGAATTTGAAGGTGTTAGTTTTTTAAGATATATGATTCGTTCCATTATGGGAACAATTATAGAAGTAGCAACAAACAAAAAAGAAATTGAAGTAATTAACGAAATATTTGAAACAAACAACAGGAAGTTAGCCGGAATGACTGCTCCTGCAAAAGGTTTGTATTTTATGAAGGTAACTTACTAAAAGGGGGAACTACAATGTTTATATCATTTGAAGGTGGAGAAGGTACAGGTAAAACCACTTTAATCGAAATAGTTAAAAAGAGCTTAGAAGAAAAAGGTTTTGAAGTTGTTTTAACTAGAGAGCCAGGTGGTAAAGGAAGTCTAATTTCTGAAGCAATTAGAGACCTAGTATTAGACCCTCAATATAAAAACGTTAATTCATACACAGAAGCATTACTATATGCAGCATCTAGATCACAACATTTAGATGAAGTTATTATTCCAGCACTTAAAGCTAATAAAATTGTTTTGTGCGATAGATACTTAGATAGTTCATTAGCTTATCAAGCTTTTGCAAGAGACTTAGGTTTAGATTTTGTTTTAGGAATTAACAAATATGCTTTAGATCATTTACCAAATGTAACTTATTACATTGATGTTGATCCTAAAGTAGGTATTGCTAGAATTAAAAACAGAACTAAAAATGATCGTTTAGATCAAGAAAAAATAGCTTTCCATGAGAAAGTTAGAGAAGGATACTTAGAATTAGTCAAAATGTATCCAGAAAGAATTATTCAATTAGACGGTAATTTATCATTGCCTGAACTTGCTGTTTTACTAATTGAAAGTATCAATAAAAAATTATCATGAAAGAATTACAATTCTTTAAAAATGCAATTGATAAAAACCGCTTATCTCACTTATATCTATTAAGTGGAAGTAGTGGCAGTGGAAAATTAGATTTAGCATATGAAGTAGCTAACTTAATTTTAGAAAAAACTGATCAAAGTCAAAACCGTTTAAAAAATATTAAAACAAATAACCATAGCCAAGTTCATTATATTGAACCTGATGGTAATGTTATTAAGAAGGATCAAATACTTTCCTTACAAGAAGAGTTCTCAAAGACTTCACTTGTTAGTGCAGCAAGAATATATATAATTAATCAAGTTGATTTAATAAGTACACAAGCGGCTAACAGTTTACTTAAGTTTATGGAAGAACCAGAAAGCAATAATGTTTTTGGTATCTTAATAACTTCAAATGTAGCTAAGGTATTACCGACAATCACTTCACGAAGCCAAGTCATTAGAGTTAATAAAGCATCTGATAATCATATTATTAACTATTTAATAAATAATGATATTACTAAATATAAAGCAAGGCTAATTAGTTATTTAACTAAAAATGAAGTTGATGCACTAGATTACAGTAATGATGTTAATGTAGAAAGAATAATTAGTTATATGGATGAATTTATTATCAATTATCCAAATGATAGTTTTAAACCAAGTTTGAGCATCGATAAAGAATTATTCGGAATTCTTTATGAAAGAAAATACTATCAAATCTTTATTGAACTATTATTAGTTAGTTTAATTGATATAGTAAAGTATTTATTAAAAGAAGAAATTGAAATTGAAGAACTAGAACTTATATATGAACAATACTACAATAATTTTAATTATAAAAAAATCTTGAAAGCATGTAGCTTATTACAAGAAGAATTAAAAAAATTAACAACTTATATCAATATAGGACTATCGCTAGAAGTCTTAATGATTAAGATAAAATAAAGTTAGGAATGATTAGATGCAAATAGCATTAATACAATTTCACGAAGTCGGCAAGAAATACTATTTCTCAGTCGATAATAATTTAAATATAGCAGTAAACGATGTAGTAGTTGTTGAAACATCAGTTGGTTTAGAAACTGGTATTGTTTCAGCTTTAAAAGAAGAAACGGAAGTTGAAGTTGTTAAAACTTTAAAACCGATCTTAAGAAAAGCGAATGAAAAGGATTTAAAGGATAAAGCTAGTAATGATCAAGACCAAATTGACGTTGTAAAAGCAACAAACAAGTTAGTTAAGGAACTTGATTTAGATATGAAGATATTAGAGGCTGAGTATACTTTAGATCGTATGAAGTTAACAATTTACTTTGAGTCAGAAGTAAGAGTTGACTTTAGAGAGCTAGTTAGAAGACTTAGTGGTCAATTCAAAACAAGAATTGAATTACGACAAGTAGGTGCAAGGGATGTTGCTAAAAGAATTGGTGGGATAGGACCTTGCGGTTTAGTTCTATGTTGTTCTACATTTATTGGAGATTTTGATCCAGTAACTATTAGAATGGCTAAAAACCAAAACTTAACATTAAATCCTAAAAAAATATCTGGGATTTGTGGAAAACTACTTTGCTGTTTAAAGTATGAAGATTCGATCTATAGTGAAATGCGTGAAATTATGCCAGATTTATATGACAAGATAGATACAATTAATGGTAAAGCTACAGTAATAGATTTAAACTTTGTTTCAAGTAAGTTAAAAGTTAAATATCAAGATCCAGAACTTTCTGCTGAATGGATTAACTTAGCGGAATTAGATTTTTAAAATGAGTTTTTTAGTAGAGACGAAGCGTTTTAAGTTAATGCAAACTAAACAACAAGCATTTAATACTGATACGGTCTTATTATCAAACTTTATCAATATACCTAAAAACACAAAAAACATTTTAGACATCGGAACTGGTTCCGGTGTTTTAATGTTTGACCTCGCATTTAAGAGTGAGGCTAACATATATGGGTTAGAAGTTCAACAAAACAGGTTTGAACAAGCTTGTAATAATATTGAACTAAATAACTTGACTAATCGTTTAAAGGCTTTAAATGAGGATTTAAACGAGTATAAACCAAATATATTATTTGATTTAATTATTAGTAATCCACCTTTTTTTAAGGTAGATCAAAATAGTAATTTGAGTAAAAATGAGGAAGACTTAATTGCTCGACATGAAGTTAAATTAACACTGGAACAACTGTTTAACAATGTAAGTAGATTACTTAAATATCGTGGTCATTTTTATATGATTCACAGACCTGATCGTTTAGATGAAATCGTTGCTTATGCAAATAAGTATCAAATAGCGATTAAAACAATCAGATTTATTCATCCCAACATTGATTCAAAGGCTAATCATATTTTAATCCACGGTATTAAAAATGGTGGACAAGGCATTAGTGTTTTGAATCCATTAATTTTATATAAAGATAAACATATTTTTACAAAGGAAATGGAAGAAATAATAGGTGATTTTTAATGCAAGTAAGTTTTAAAGATAAAAAACCAACTCTATATTTAGTGGCTACACCAATTGGGAATTTAGATGATATTACATTTAGAGCAATTGAAACACTAAAGAATGTTGAAGTTATTTTTGCTGAAGACACAAGAACTTCAGGCATTTTAATGAAACATTTTAATATTTCGACTAAACTTAGTAGTTACCATGATCATCAAAAGTACGATAAGATTGATGATGTTATTAATTATTTAAAATCAGGCTTTGATGTTGCTCTAATATCTGATGCTGGAACCCCTGGAATAAGTGATCCAGGTTATGAACTTATCGAAGCTGTTATTAGTAATGGGTTTTATGTAGTTAGTATACCAGGAGCAGTTGCTAGTATTACTGCATTAGTATCATCAGGACTACAAATTCAACCACATAGCTTTATTGGTTTCTTACCGAGAAAAAACAGTGAAATAAACACATTTTTAAATAAGTATAAAGAATTAGATCAAACATTAATCTTTTATGAATCACCATTTAGAGTAAGTAAAACATTAAGTATTATGTATGAAGTATTTGGTGATCGTAAAGTAGTTATTTCTAAAGAGTTAACTAAAATTTATGAAACTATTATTAGAACTACTTTAAAAGAAGCAGTAACTTTAGATATTAACACTAAGGGTGAATATATAATAATGGTAGAAGGCTTTGATCATAGTAATGTCGAGTTACCTTCTATTATGGAATTATATGATAAATATTTAAAAACAAACATGAATGAAAAAGATATTTTAAAGCAAATAGCACTGGATTTAAACATTTCAAAAAAAGAAGTGTATCAAAAAGTTAAGATTGATAATTAATCTTGCTTTTAAGTTTGAAAATGTTTATAATTAAGTAGTAATTAAATAGGCAATGATGAAGAAGGATATTAATGGGCATTTCAAGAGAGACTACGGTTGCTGCAAGTAGTTAATGTTGTTATTATTTATGGCTTCGGAGCTTCTTAACTGATATGTAGGTTAGGACGTCTACTTGCGTTAAAAGTATTAAGTGCTAGTTTATCTAGAATTTAAGGTGGTACCGCGGAAATTATTCGTCCTTATTGTTTTTTTAAGGACGTTTTTTTATTATTAAAGGAGAGATTTATTATGAGTAAGAATTTTTATATATCAACAGCAATTGCGTATAGTTCAGCAATTCCACACATTGGGAATGTGTATGAGGCAATTTTAGCAGATGCTATTGCCCGTTTTAAAAGATTAGATGGATACAATGTATATTTCCAAACCGGGGCAGATGAACATGGACAAAAGATTGAGCAAAGAGCTAGTGATAACGAAATATCACCACAAGTTTATGTTGATCAAATAAGTGATGAAATTAAACGTATCTACGATAATATGAATGTTTCTTATGATAAGTTTATTCGTACAACAGATAAGAATCACGTTGAAGGTGTTCAAAATATAATTAAAACTTTACTAGATAAAGGCGATATTTATTTAGGGAAATATGAAGGTTGGTATTCAATTGCTGATGAATCATATATTTCAGAAAATGATATTGTTGATGGTAAAGGACCAAGTGGAGATAAACCTGTTTGGACAAGTGAAGATGTATATTTCTTCAAACTTTCAAAATATCAAGATCGTCTAATTGAACATATTAAAAACAATAATGATTTCATTATGCCTGAGTCAAGAAAAAATGAAATGTTAAATAATTTTTTAAGTGAAAAACTACCTGATTTATCAATCTCAAGAACTTCATTCAAATGGGGAATTAAATTTCCATTTGATGAAAATCATGTTACATATGTTTGGATTGATGCTTTAAGCAATTATATTACTGGACTTGGATATGACGGGTTAAATCAGAACACTAAGGAGATGAATGAATTCTGGCCAGCAGATATTCATTTAATTGGAAAAGATATTTTAAGATTCCATACAATCTATTGGCCTATCTTATTAATGGCTTTAGATATTGAATTACCAAAAACTGTATTTGGTCATCCTTGGTTATTGTTTGATAAATCTAAAATGAGTAAATCAACAGGTAATGTTGTTTACATCAATGACTTACTAAAACACTTCCCAGTTGATGTTGTAAGATATTACGTATTACACGAAATACCTTATGCACAAGATGGAAATTATACTAATGAATTATTAATCGAAAGAAATAATAGTGACTTAGCAAATACTATTGGAAACTTAGTTAATAGAACAATGGGAATGGTTAATAAGTACCGTGAAGGTAAATTTACTAAAGTTATATTAGATGAACCATTTGAGTATAGTTTAAAAGAAAAAGCATTAAAGATGTTACCAAACATGCGTAAGAGCATGAATGATTATCGCGTTGCTGACGCGTTAGAAGAAATATTAGTCCTTGCAAGACATGCTAATAAATACATTGATGTATCTAAGCCATGGGAATTATTTAAAGATGAATCTAAACAAGATGTATTAGATCATGTCTTATATTCTTTATTAGAAACAATTAGATTTATTGCAGTAGGATTAGAACCATTTTTACCTGAAACCTCTAATACAATTATTGACTTATTAGATTTCAAGGATATTACTTTTGAGAGTTTGAATGAATTTGGTTTATATGAGTCTGGTACTTTAAACGAACCAAAGGTTTTATTCGAACGTTATGATTTGAATAAAAAAATTGAGGAGTTAATTAGTGATATAAATGAAAAAAGTTAAAGAATTTATTGCTTCACCTAAATATAAAGAAAGTGTTAAACCGGAGTTTAAAAGAGTTTTAGCTGTTATATTTTTCACATTTATTTATGGATTAGGTGTGCAGTGGTTTTTAGAAGCATCAGCTGTTCCTTTATTTACCGGAGGTATTCCTGGTGTTGCACAAGTATTAAGAGATATTTTCTTTAGAGGTGCAAACCAAGCTGAAGCTGGTAGAATGTTTATGTCAATATTTATTATTGTTAGTAATGTTCCAATCTTAATTTTAGGTTGGTTTGGTGTATCTAAGAAGTTTACAATATATAGTTTAATATCAGTTATTATTCAATCGGCAGTAATTGGTTTTATTCCAGATTTCGAATTAGGACTTGGTGGTGTAGAACATGCATTATTAGCTTCTATATTAGGCGGGTTATTAATTGGTGTTGGTATTGGTGGAGCGTTGAAATATGGTACATCAACTGGTGGGTTTGATATTATTGCTCAGTATTGGTCGTTAAAACATGGTCACTCAGTTGGGTTTATCTCGATGGCATTAAATATTGCTATTGCAGTTGCTGGAGCTTTAGTTTCTAAAAATCCAAATGTTGCAGCAGGTGTTATCTTCTCATATACTGTAATTAGAATTATTATAACTACAGTAGCTACTGACAAAGTTCATACATCATATCAGTTTTTAGCAATCGATATTATTACTGAAAATCCAAAAGAGATGATTGATAGTATCTTACATCAACTAGGTAGAGGTGTTACTCTTAGTAAAGTACAAGGTGCTTATTCAACTCATGAGAAAACACAAATTATGTGTGTAATCTCAACTTATGAATTACAACAAATGACAGCAATCATTAATCATGTCGATGATAAAGCGTTTGTCATTGCTAAACCAGTTAAGAGTGTAATTGGTAATTTTACAAAAAAACGAATTGCATAATTTATCACCCCGTGGCTATATTAGCTGTGGGGTGTTACAATGTATAGAGAATTAATTAGGGGGAAAAAAGATGTATACAATTAAAGATTTACAAAAACAATTAGAAGATATGGGATTAAAACATACTGATGCAGTAATGATTCATTCATCAATGAAAGCGATCGGTGATGTTGAAAATAGAGCAGACGGAGTAATTGACGCATTAATGGATTACTTTAAAGACGGGTTATTAATGTTACCAACTCATACATGGGCTTATATGGATGCAGAGAATACTTTCTTTGATGCAGTTAATCAAGAATCATGTGTAGGTATTTTAACTAATGTATTTAGAAAAAGGGATAATGTAGTTAGATCACTACACCCAACTCATTCAATTGCTGCTTTTGGACCAAACGCAAAAGAATATGTTGCTAATGAAGAAAACGCGGGAACTCCTGCAGCACCAGAAGGTGTGTGGGGGCGTTTACCAAGTGTTAATGCTAAGATTATGTTAATTGGTTGTAACCACATTAGAAATACATTTATTCACTCTGTTGAAGAAATGTTAGATATACCTAATCGTATAGCTAAAGAAGGAATAGAATTCACTTTAAAGAACGATGAAGTAGAAGTTAAACGTGTTTTCCACAAACACCACTCTGAAGGTATGCCACATTTAAGTGAGAACTACCAAAAAGCGGCAGAATTGTTTAAAAATAAAGGAATAGTTACTGAACATAAATTTGGGGACGCAACAGTTTTATTAATGGATACAACTGAGTTAATGTTATTTGTTAAAGATATGTTAGCAATTGATAGAGATGTATTTAGTTTTAGAGATGCATTAGATACTGAAAAATTTATCCATTTAGAGTCAAAAATTAAATAATATGATAAAATAATGATAACAAAAAGGAAGGTGAAGTAATGAAACTTAAAATATCACCGTATGTAATGATTTTGTTATCATTTTTATTTACAATCATTATCGGTTCTATACTACTAGTTTTACCTTTTTCACTTAATGAAGGTGTTAATCTAAGCTATTTAGATTCACTTTTTATATCCACTTCAGGTGTAACAATCACTGGGTTAACTCCAGTAATTATCAAGGACACTTTTAGTCTGGCGGGAAGAATAATATTAATAGTATTAATGCAAGTAGGTGGTCTTAGTGTTACCACAATTGCTTTTTTTATAATCAGTATATTAGGTGCTAGAATTGGCTACAAGAGCCGATTATTGGTTCAACAAAGCGTTAGTATGGACTCGATGCAAGGAGTAATTAAAGTTGTTAAAAGGATTGTGTCATTAACTTTAATAATAGAAGTAATTGGAATTATTATATTTTTCTTTTTATTTTTAGCTAATGGTGTACAAGTTGGTGATGCGATTGAATTTAGTATATTCCATACCGTTGCTAGTTATAATAATGCTGGATTTGATATATTTTCATCAAATAGTTTAACCTTTTTAAGTAATGATGTTATCTTTAACATACTAACAATGTTATTAATTGTCTTAGGTGGTTTAGGTAGTATTGTTATTCATGATATTATTAAAAAAAGAAGTTATAAGAAGTTAACATTTCATAGTAAAATTGTTTTAAAAATGACTTTAATATTAATATTAGTTGGTGCAATCAGTTTCTTTCTATTAGAAAAAGAAGCAACAATTATCCAATCTTTATTTCATAGTGTTACTTTAAGAACAGCAGGTTTTTATAGTTATGACTACAATACTGTACGACAAACGACAGTATTAATTATGATGATTTTAATGTTTATTGGAGCGGCGCCAGCATCAAATGGTGGGGGAATAAAAGTTACTAGTCTATATACAATCTACAAATCAAGCTTTGGATATTTAGGTAACAAGGAAGCAGTTGCTTATAAAAGAAGTATTCCTGAAAGATATCAAAGAAAATCTGTTGTAATATTGTTTATGTCTTTTAATGTTTTAATTATTGCTACTCTAATAATTTCTTTCTTTGAAAAGGGAACTAGTGTGACAACTGTATTTTTTGAAGTAATAAGTTCACTAAGTAATACAGGGCTAACTCTTAGTTTAACTCCAAAACTTAGTTCGCCGTCTAAGATAATCATTATTACAGTTATGTTAATTGGTCGAGTAGGTGTATTAACATTTGTTAACTCAGTATTCATTAAGAGTGAACAAAGAAGTGCTATTACTGAGTTTGTTGATTTAGAATATATTGTTTAAGGAGAGATTTGAATGAGTAAAACAGTTGCGATTATCGGGATGGGACGTTTTGGTTTAAGTTTAGTTGAATCATTTAGTAAAAATAATATAGACACTATTGCGATTGATCACATTAAAGAGCGTGCTGAAAAAGCAGGAGTTTATACACCTTACTTAGTTGTGTGTGATTCAACTAATGAAGAAGCACTAAAAGAAGCTGGTGTACATAATGCTGATCATGTTATTGTTGCTATGGGGCAAGATGAAGATTTTAACATTTCAACATCTATTGTTACTGTAATTAAATTAAAAAAAATTGGGTGTAAAAAGATTACTGTACGTTTAGATGATGATACGTTTTTAGAAACTATGAACTTAATTGGTGCAGATGATATTATTTTTCCACTAAAAATAGCTAGTGATAAGTTAGCTAACAAACTAAGTAGTAACAGTATTGTTGACTACTTTAAAATGACAAATGATTTTGATGCATATGAAATCATTGTTGATGAAGATTTTAATGAATTAGCTATTACAAAACTTAACGCTAGAGCGAAGTTCTTAATAAATATATTGATAATAAAACGAAATGGTAAAGTAGTTGTTCCTAATAGAGAAACAATTATTATGCCTTTAGATCATCTATTTATATTTGGACAAAAAAAGGATATTAATAAAATAACAAAATTCTTTGAAAACAAGTAAAAATAAATACACAATTTAGTTGACAAAACCTACCTCATATAGTATTATAAATAAGGTACGTTTTAAAATGATCCACAATGCCCTTAAAATAGGTATTATTAAGGAGAAAAAAATTATGAAAACTTATATGGCAAACAATGCATCAGTTGAACGCAAATGGTTTGTAGTAGATGCTACAGATAAAACATTAGGTCGTTTATCAACTGAAGTTGCATCAGTATTAAGAGGAAAGCATAAACCAATCTACACTCCACATGTTGATTGCGGCGATTATGTTATCGTTATTAATGCAGAAAAAATTAAATTAACAGGTAAGAAGTGGGACCAAAAACAATATTATAGTCACAGTGGCTACAATGGTGGTTTAAAAGCTACTTCTGCTAAAGAAGTTATGGATAAATTCCCAACTAGAATGGTTGAAAAAGCAATTAAAGGTATGTTACCAAAAACATCTTTAGGAGCACAAATGTATCGTAAATTATTTGTGTATGCAGGGCCAGAGCACGCTCATATGGCACAAAAACCAGAAAGTATGGAGGTTTAATCATGGCTAAAATAGTACAATATTTAGGAACTGGACGTCGTAAAAAATCAGTAGCAAGAGTTATCTTAACTAATGGTACAGGTAAATTTACAATTAACGGTCGCGAATTCGAAGAATACATTCCATCAGCTGCAGTACGTTTAGACGTTATGCAACCAATCGTATTAACTGAATCAGATAATAAATTTGATATCTCAGTTAACGTATTTGGTGGAGGTCTTTCTGGACAAGCAGGAGCTATCCGTTTAGGAATCACTCGTGCATTATTAGAAGTAAACCCTGAATTAAGAGCAATCTTAAAACCAGCTGGTTTAGTAACTAGAGATCCGCGCGCTAAAGAGCGTAAAAAATATGGTTTAAAGAAAGCACGTCGTGCACCACAATTCTCAAAGAGATAATTATCCGTGGGAAGGCCCTTTTGGGCCTTTTCTTTTTTATTTGGAGGATTTATGAAAATATCAATTATAGGTTATAGTGGAACGGGTAAATCTACCTTTGGTAATAACCTTTCAACTATACATAATATTAATGTGACACATCTTGATCAATTGTTCTTTAATCCTAATTGGGAAGAAGTTGATAGAACTTTATTTCAATCGAGAATAGATGAAGTTTTAATAAAGGATACATGGATTTTAGAAGGAAATTATTCAAGACACAGTTTACAAAGGTTAGAAGAAAGTGATGAAATCTTTATTTTTAGATTCAATCGTTTTAGAAGTTTATATAATTTAATAAAAAGAAGAATCAAGTATAATAATAAAGTAAGACCTTCGGCAGCAAAAGGTTGTTACGAACAACTAGATTTAACTTTCATAAAGTTTGTTTTATACGATTCAAGAAAAAAAGAACGTAAGATATATTTTAACAATATCATACAAAAATATAGCAGCAAAGTTATTGTTTTTAAGAATCATAAGCAAGTTAATAAATATTTAAAAAATTTGAAATAACCTTTAAGTGAGAGAAGTCTTATGAGGAGGTTATTTTTTGATAATAAAGGGAAAAACTTGCATTATCTCGTACTTGTAAAAAATCCTAAAATATCATATAATATAGAGAGTACAAAAGGAAGTGTTATGATGAAAAAAGTTAGAGTTAGATATGCACCGAGCCCAACAGGTCTTTTACATATTGGAAATGCAAGAAGTGCATTATTTAATTATTTATTCGCTAGACATTATGGCGGAGATTTTATTATTAGAATTGAAGATACAGATGTGTTAAGAAATGTTGAAGGTGGCGAGGAAAGTCAACTTAAATATTTAAGCTGGTTAGGCTTGGATTGGCAAGAATCACCTGATAAAGGTGGTAATTTTGGTCCTTATCGACAACTTGAAAGATTAGAACACTATACAAAATATGCAGAAATACTATTAGAAAAAGGTTTAGCTTACAAAGAATTCCGAGAAGATAGTGATGTATATGCGATTAGATTTAGAGTTCCTGAAAATGTTACATATGAATTTGATGATTTAGTAAGAGGAAAACTATCATTTGAAAGTAAAGAAATTGAAGATTGGATTATTATGAAAGATAATGGAATTCCAACTTATAACTTTGCTGTAGTAGTTGATGATTACTTAATGCAAATTAGCCATGTTTTACGTGGTGAAGAACATATTACAAATACACCAAAACAAATTATGATTTATGATGCGTTTGGTTGGGAAGTTCCAATCTTTGGTCATATGACAATTATTGTTAATGAAGAAAGAAAGAAACTATCTAAACGTGATACAAATGTTATCCAATTTATTTCAGACTATGAAGAAACTGGTTATTTACCAGAGGCAATGTTTAACTTCATTACATTACTTGGTTGGTCTCCAACAGGTGAAGAAGAAATCTTAAGTAAAGATGAGATAATTAAAATGTTTGATCCATCAAGATTATCAAAATCACCAGCAATGTTTGATAAAGACAAATTAGCATATGTTAATAGTCGTTATATTAAAATGTTAAGTGATGAAGAATTAGCATCAAAAGTTAGACCATTTTTAGAAAAAGCTAATATAAATATTGTTAGTGATGCATGGTTATTACAATTATCAGGACTATTTAAAGATAGATTAAGTTACATCGGTGAAATCGTAGAGTTATATAAAAACTTTTTCCACTCAGAAGTTACATTAAATGATGAAGCTTTAGATGTTCTTAAAACTAACAATAGTTTATTAATGTTAGAAGAATTTTATAAACAATTAGATGAAATAGAAAATTTTAATGATACAAATATTCAAGCAGCGATTAAAACAACAGGAGTAAACAGCGAAACTAAAGGTAAAGCATTATTTATGCCAACTAGAATCGCAACTACAGGTGATATGCATGGTCCAAGTTTACCAGTGACATTATCATTATTAGGTAAAGAAACTGTTTTAAATAGATTGTCAAATACGATTGAAACATTAAGAGGTGCACTATGAAAAGATTTAGTTTATTGATATTAACATTATTATTAACAATTACATTGTTTGCATGTGGTAAATCAAATTTTCATGCAAAGATTAAATTAACTGGATTATCTGGTGTTGATAAAACAGGTATAGGTTATAATGAAATCAACTTTGATATGGAACTAATTGATCCTGATGAACAAGTTAAAACACAAAGCATTAATATTATTTTGAAAAGAAATGAAGATAACAAAAAAATTCATGAATCAACAACAAGTAAGAATGTACTTGAAAATAACACTAAAGTACAAATTGAAGGATTAGAAGAAGAAGTTGCGTATACTTTAACTATTACAACAACTTACAATGATAAAGTCCTTAACTTAATTGAACCATTGAATATTACAACAACAGAAAACATGTCAAAAGATATTTATACTGTTGAAGATTTCTTAGAAATCAAAAATAACTTATATGCAAATTATACTTTAAAAAATGATTTAGACTTTAAAGGTAGAGATGAAGAGGTTAAAGCTAATTTAATTTCTAATTTTAGAGGTAATTTTGATGGTGGCGACTTTGCTATTAAAAACTACAATGTAGTATCTAAAAATAGTAGTTTAGGATTATTCGGTCAATTATCTTCAGAAGCAACAGTTAAAAACTTAACTATTGATGGATTATCAATTACTAAGGAAGAATCGTTAGATTCAACAAGTGGGGTTTCAAGTTATATTGGAATCTTATTTGGACAAAACTCATCTTCAAATGTTAAAGTTGAAAATATTACAATTAAAAACAGTTCATTAAATTTAACTATTAACTCAACTTCAAATTATTTAAAGTTCGGTTTATTAGGTGGAACTGCTTCAGGAACGTTTAAAGATATTAATGTTGAAAATACAAACAAAATGAACTTAACGTTAAAACGTCACACAGTAGTATATATTGGTGGTTTAGTTGGAGATCCAAATAAATCAGCTGAGTTTAGTAATATTGTTAACGGTGGAGATATTAACTTAAGCATTGATCAATATAACTTATCTAAACCAGAAAAAGATGAAAATGGTAAAGACATCGAAGGTAGTGAAAAAGCAGTTGTAAGTACTGGTGGTTTAGTTGGACATAATGTGGAAGTAATTATTGGTGGGTTCTTAGCAAGAAATTCTGAAACTAAAGTTAAGAATGTTATTACATCAACAAATATAAATGTTAAAAAAGTTCACTATAGTGTACAAACTAATGGTGATGAAGATAAGTTCGATAATACAGCTATAACAAGAAATATTGAGTTCTACATCGGTGGACTATATGGTAAATACAATGATATTTACAGTACTAACATGGTTTACTCAGGTAATATTGATGTCAGTACAGAGTTTGAATTTTCAAACCTATTAACAAAAGTAGATAAAGATACTGAAACAATTGTAAAAATACGTCATAGATATTATTATAATCTTTATGTAGGTGGTTTAGCTGGTATAACAACAAAAAAAGATACAGGGATTAATAACTTGGTACGTAATGGCGGATCAATTAAAGTTAATAAATTTACAGTTGATAAAGGGACACCTTTAAAATACACTAAAACTGGTGATGAAGTGGAAACAGCATTAGAACAATCATTAAACACTCTTGCTTACGGTCACTTATTCGGATATGATGGAGAAATTAAATATAGTGATTTAAATAATTTTGGTATTACGACACCACTTCAAGACTATTTAGGCGATGACCTATATGTTCAAAAAGCAATTATTGAAGGAGAAAACTTCAAAGTTATAACTGACTTAAAAGAATTCTTTAAAGATAATGAATGGATGCAAGAAAATTTAAAATAATAAGATAAAAGCACTTTTAGTGCTTTTATTTGCTATTAGAAGGAGTAATCATGAAAGTATCTAAAACACAATTTATTAACATAATTAGATGTGATAGGTATGCAGCTTTGAACGAAATCTATCACGATAAATCTGATGCCGTTGTTTCTTTTAGTGATGATGTTTCATTAGAAGATTTAATGAGTTTTGAAAACAAACAATTTAAGAATTCAATTATTGATTCAATGTTTGATGAAGAATTAGATTTATTTAATGAAGACAATGTTCAATTAGATATGATGATGCCTTATTATAATAAGTTAGAACAGTTAAGTGGTCATGCCATTGAAAATAAGTTTAAAGGCAATATCATTTATGATTTAGATACATATAATCAAAAAAGCTTTGGTTATTTAAAAGATGGTTTTACTTTTTATTGTTTTCTAGATGGTTATCAAGAAGATGAAGAAGTAATTAGAATTTTCGAAACTAAAGCCACTACCTCAAGTAAGTTTACAGGTAAAATCTTTTCATATAATGAGAACAAAGAAAAGAAAGATTTCTTTGTAGAACTTCCATCAGGTATATTTGTTCCTGCGGAAGATATAACAGATGTTCCTAGTGATTACTATAAAAAAGAAAAACAGTTAATGGATCCTTATAATTCAAGAGGTAAGTATGTATATGACCTTGCTTATCAAAGGTTTGTTTTTGAAAATACTTATAAAACTAATAAAAAAGTTGAATACTATTTAGTAATTTTAAATAACGATTATATATATGATGGAAAGACTGATCGAGAAGGTAATCCAATTTACAATGACTCAATTGTTAGGTTTTATAATTTAACTTCAGTTACTAAAAAAATTGTTGATATAATTAATTTAGATAGTGATTTAGTTATTAATAGAGTTAATCAAATGGATGCTAGGCCGACTAAATTAGGTAAGTATTGTGAACGTGGTAAAACGACACAATGTCCATTTTATGAACTTTGTTACAAAGACTTTCCAAAACAAAATAGTATCTTTGCATATAAAGGAAGACATCATGGATTTAAGGATGAGAACGGCGTTAAACACGAGTTATTTGATTTAATCAATACCGGGCACTTAAGTGTATTAGATGTTCCAAAAAGCTATTTAAATAGATATGCTAATGTAATTCAAAGACAAGTTGTAGAGACTAAAGAACCGTACTACAACTATAAAAAAATTAAAGCAGGAATTGGTTTATTAAATTATCCTATCTATCATTTAGATTTTGAATCTTTTAATCCCCCACTTCCGAGATTTAAAGGTGAAAAACCTTATACACAATCTTTATTTCAATATTCAGTTCACGTAGAAAGTGAAGCAGGTGCTTGTGATTTTGATAAGGATCATTATGAGTATTTATCAAAAAATCATCAAGATAATAGACTAGAATTATTGGAGTCGTTACTTAAAGTTATTAAGAATGATGGAGGTAGTGTATTAGTTTATAATGTTAGTTTTGAACGTTCAAGACTAAGGGAACTACAAGGGTATTTTCCACAATATTATGATCAGTTAGAAAATATTATCGAACGCTTATTTGACTTACAACATATTGTAGAATCAAATAGCAAATTATATGAAAAACTAGGTTTCACTAAAGAAGAAGCTAGTATGTTTAATTTTTATGATGAAAGATTAAATGGGTCTTTTTCAATCAAATATGTTCTACCAATTTTTTCAAATTTAAGTTACGCTTCACTAGAAGTTTCAAATGGTATGGAAGCAATGAGTGTTTATGCTAGTTATAATGATATGAATGAGTTTCAATTAAAAGAAGCCTATACTAACTTAATTAATTATTGTAAACAAGACACTTGGGCAATGGTAGAAATATTAAATAAATTAAGAAGGTTATGAGGTAAGAATATTTATGTTAAAAATATATAATACTGAAAGTCGCAAAATAGAAGTGTTTAAACCAATCAATGATAAGATGGTTACCATTTATGTTTGTGGACCAACTGTTTATTCAAATATACATATAGGTAATGCTAGACCGGTTATTTTCTTTGACATGGTTAAAAACTATTTACTTTACAAAGGTTATCAAGTTAATTATGTTTCTAATATTACTGATGTTGACGATAAAATAATTGAAGAAGCTAAAAGATTAAATATTAGTGAGTCAGAGTTAACAACTGAGTTTACGAACGCTTTTATTGATGCAAGTTTAAAAGTAGGTAGTAAATTACCGGACTTTATGCCTAAAGCTACGAACTATATTGTTGAGATGATTAAATACATTAGTGAACTTATTAGTAGTGGATATGCTTATGCTACAAAGTCAGGTGTATACTTTAGAACCAAAAAAATTGATAACTATGGTTCAATTTCTAATCAAAAGTTAGATGAGTTAGAAGCAAGTGTTAGAATTGAAAATAAAAGTGATAAAGAAGATTTTAGAGATTTCACATTATGGAAAAATACTACTGAAGGATTATCATTTGAAAGTCCTTGGGGAGTAGGAAGACCAGGGTGGCATACTGAGTGTGCAGTAATGAATCATGAGATATTTGATGGCACAATTGATATTCATGGTGGAGGTAGTGATTTAATTTTTCCACACCATGAAAATGAAAATGCACAAACATTAGCACATAGTAATTATAATTTAGCTAATTATTGGATGCATGTGGGACGTTTAGACTTAGATAATACTAAAATGAGTAAATCATTAGGTAATACTGTTTTGGTAAAAGACTTATTAGATCCAATTAGTTTTAGATTGTTAATATTAGCTCATAACTATAGAAATCCAATTAATTATAGTAATGAGTTATTAGAAGAGTTTAGTAATATGTATGATAGAATAGTTAGAACTATAAAACGAACTTTAATTAGAATAAATATGTCAGATGAAACTGATTTAATAAATGATGAACTTATGGATATGTTTAATAAACATATGGATGATGATTTTAATACACCAAATGTTGTTACTTTAATATTAGATATTATTAAAGATTTAAATAAACCAAATAATGATAAAGAAACTAATATGTTGTATAATACACTTATCAATATTTTAAATGTTTTAGGAATTAATCCTAATATAACATTGAGTAATGATATAATCGAATTACATTCTAAATGGAATGAAGCTAGAAGTAATAAAGATTATGCTTTAGCTGATTTATATAGAAATGAATTGACAGAAAAGGGTTGGATTTAATTGAACGGACTAACATTAGCATACTTAGGTGATGCATACTATGAACTTGAAGTAAGAAAATATTTAATCAATAAAGGTTTTACTAAAGTTAAAGTATTGCACAATGAGGCAATTAAATACACGTCAGGTCAAGCGCAAGCACACATTTATGAGACCTTGTTAGAGAATGATTTCTTAACTGAAGAAGAAATTACAATCTTTAAAAGAGGTAGAAATAATAGTAGTAGCGGTAGAAAGAATGTTGATGCTAAAACATATACAACATCGACAGGCTTTGAAGCTATGATTGGATATTTATATATAAATGACAAAGATAGATTAAATGAATTAGTTAATAAATCAATTGACATTATTGAAAAAGGGGGTATTAACAATGGCTAATGATCTTTTAGAAATGGTAGATAATAGTAAACCTAAAAAAGCTAAAGGACCAAAAACAATTATTACTGAAGCACCGATTAAACTTGAAGGTGATCCTTTTGGTTTGGATAAACCTGATACGGTTCAACCAGACCTCGATGTTAATAAAAAAGTAAAGAATCGTGACCAAATTGTTGTTAAAAGATATAACCCTGATGTTGATAAAGGTTTGTCGTTAGATGAAGTAGAATCAAGAATTATGGCTGGTGCAGTTAATAATTCTAATGTTGGTAGTAGTAAAACAATTATTAGTATTTTATTTACTAATATCTTTACTTTCTTTAACCTCTTAACGATAGGAATTGCTATTTGGCTTGTTACAGCTAGTGCTCCAGTAAGACAATTTGAGTTTTTGGTTGTAGTTATCTTAAACTTAATTATTGGTATTATCCAAGAAGTTAAAGCCAAAAAAACAATTGATAATTTATCGTTACTTTCAGCTCCAACTGCAATCGTAGTTAGAGATGGAATAGAAGTAGAAATTAGTATTAATACAATTGTTATTGATGAGATATTTAGATTAAATGGTGGTAAACAAATTACAGCAGATGCTGTTGTTCGTTCTGGAACACTTGAAGTTGATGAGTCTTTATTAACTGGTGAGTCAGATATCATTATAAAAAAAGAAGGAGATCCACTATATTCGGGTTCCTATGTAGTATCAGGAAATGCATATGCACAAGTTGTTGCAGTTGGTTCTGATATTTATGTTCAAAAATTAACTAATCAAGCTAAAAAATATAAACGACCTAAATCAGAATTATTCAGTTCGTTAAACATTATAATTCGTTCTGTGGCAGTAATTATTATTCCGATGGGTATTGCATTGTTTATGTTAATGCAACGTAATGCAAGTTTAGGATTAAGTTACAACGAGATTGTTTTAAAAACTACTGGTGCAATGATTGGAATGATTCCATCCGGATTATTCTTATTAACAAGTAGTGCATTAGCTGTTGGGGTTATTAGACTTGCTGAAAATAACACTTTGGTACAAGAATTATATTGTATTGAAATGTTAGCGAGAGTAGATGTCTTGGCGCTAGATAAAACAGGTACTATTACTGATGGTACAATGAATGTTCATTCGATTATTGAATTTAAAAACGAAAGTGGTTTAACACTTAAAAATGCTATATCAGCAATCCTTAATGCTCAAGAAGAAAGAAACTTAACTTCACAAGCATTAGAAGAAAGATTTGGTACAGCAAGAAGAATTAGAAGTTTAGCTGAAATACCTTTTTCAAGTGCGAGAAAGTTTAGTGCAGTTACCTTTGATAAATTTGGAACATTTGTATTAGGTGCTCCAGAATTTGTTATTAAAGAAAATAATACAAATAGACAATTTTTTGAAGAAGTTGATCGTCAATATAAAGAAGGATATCGTGTACTAGTAGTAGGACACTCTAAAGATTCTATTGAAGACAATGCTGTTGTTGGTAAAGTTAGTCCTGTAGGATTAATAATGATTGAAGATACAATTAGACCAGATGCAGTTGAAACAATTGCATACTTTAAAGAGTCAGGCGTTAAGATTAGAGTTATCTCTGGAGATAACCCAATTACTGTTTCAAGGATTGCTCAAAGAGCAGGAATTGCTGACTTCAATAAATACATTAGTTTAGATGGATTAACAGATAATGAAGTTATTGCAGCTGCTAATGAATATGTTATCTTTGGACGTGTATCACCAACTCAAAAGAAATTATTGGTAGAAGCATTAAAAGATAATGGCCACACTGTCGCAATGACCGGAGATGGTGTTAATGATATCTTAGCTTTAAGAGAAGCAGATACATCAATTGCTTTAGCATCTGGTAGTGAGGCAGCTAGAAACGTAGCTCACTTAGTTTTATTGGACTCAAACTTTTCTTCAATGCCGAAAGTTGTTCGTGAAGGTAGAAGAGTTATTAATAATATTCAAATGTTATCAGGTTTATTCTTAGCTAAAACACTGTTCTCAGTTTTATTAGCTATTGTAGCTATTATAGGTAAAGGTGCATATCCTATCGAGCCAAGTCAGTTGACTCCAATTAACATTTTAGTAATTGGTATTCCAACATTCTTCCTGGCCATGGAGTCCAATAACACCAGGGTTGAAGGTAACTTCCTACTCAATGTTATTAAAGGAGCACTACCTGGGGCTCTTGTTATTCTTATAAACAGTTTAATAGTATTTGGATTAAGTGGTACTTTAGGTATGACAACTGAAGTTAAAACAACATTAATTGTTTTATCGGCAACTGTTACAATGTTTATTTTATTACTTAAAATATCAACACCATTTAATTGGTTTAGAGCAACGATTTTCTTTACAATGTTATTTATATTCTTTATTATTGTCTTCTTAAGACCAGACTTTGCGCAGTTAGTTCCATTTATGAGGTTAAATATCTTACCTGATACTGATCCACTAACACCGCCGCAAATATTATTGTTAATAGTTCTGATTCAAAGTACCATTCCATTACTATATATTTTAACTAATATAGTTTCATGGATTAAAACAGCAATCAATAAAATAGTAAAAGTATTAACATCATTATAATAGAAAGGCTTTTGCCTTTCTATTTATATTTAGGATTCAAAAAAAATTGGACTTAAAAAGCAATTCATATATACTAAAAATAAAAAGGAGTTTTCAAAATGATTATATACGGAAAAAATATTGTTAAAGAAGCAGTTCATGTAAAAAGACCAATTTTTAATTTATATTTAGATGAGAAATTTAATGACCGTGACTTTATTAACTTTTTAGAAAAAAATAAAGTTAAATTTAGTTTCAAAGATAAAGGTGAGTTAAATAATTTAACAAACAACGGTGTTCACCAAGGTGTAGTAGCAGAAATATTAGCTTACAAAACTAAAGAACTAGAGGATGTTATTGTTGAAGGTAAACGTCAAAGATTTTTAATCTTAGATGAGTTAGAAGATCCTCATAACTTAGGAGCAATCTTAAGAACAGCAGAAGCAACAAAGTTAGACGCAATCATTATGAGTCGTAGAAATCAAGTGCCATTAAATGCGACTGTCGCTAAGGTATCAGCAGGAGCGATCGAACACGTTGATGTAGTTACTGTTAGTAATATTAATCAAGCTATCCAAACATTGAAAAATAACGGTATTTGGATCATTGGTACAGCAGGTGAAGCAACTACAGAATATACAGATATACCAAAAGACTTATCTGTTGCGATTATTTTAGGTAACGAAGGTCAAGGAATTAGACCATTAGTTAAAAAGAATTGTGACATTTTAGTTAAAATACCAATGTACGGGAAAGTGAATTCATTAAATGTTAGTGTTGCTGCAGCGTTGATGTTATATGCTTCGTTATAATGATTATGAACTAATTTATTTAATTCAAAGCGAGTCATGTGAGCAAGCTTTAGAATTAATGTTTAAAAAATATAAATACTTAATTTATAAATTCTTGAATCTATATAATGTTAATGAAATCTTTTTTGAAGATTATGTCCAAGAATGCAATATTTTAATGTATAATATAATATGTAAGTTCGATGAGAAAAAAGGTAAAACTTTTACAAGGTTTTATGAGTTCGTGTTAAGGCGAAAAATATGGGGATTTAAACGCTCCGAATCGAAACACGAAAACTTTGAAGACTTAAGTTATATTAAAGATGAATCAATTGTAGATGAAGAACTAAATATGGAAAATTTAACACCTTTAGAACAAAATGTTTATAAAAGGTATTATGCTCAAAATCAAAAAATAGCTTTTATTGCTAAAATGGAAGAAAAGTCTACAAAACAAATCTATAATGCGATTTATCGTATCAAAGAAAAATACAAAAATAATATGTTATAATAT
>DATFIG010000100.1:0-2180 GCA_035270345.1 Haploplasma sp. | reverse complement strand
ATTCATGGCAGTTCCAATGCAAGGAACGGTTATTGGACTACCTTTAAACCATTTTATTGCAGCGATTATTTTCGCTGTAGCGTCATTTACAGATTTTTTAGACGGTTATATTGCAAGAAAATATAATCAAATTACGACATTTGGTAAGTTCTTAGATCCAATCGCAGATAAAGTTTTAGTTATCTCGGCAATGATCTTTTTAGTAGGTACAAGTAGAATTGCTTTTTGGGGAGTAGTAATTGTTATCTTTAGAGAATTTATTATTACAGGTGTTAGATTACTAGCAGTAGAAAAAGGCGATGTTATTGCAGCTTCACCTTACGGAAAAATTAAAACTATCGCAACAATGATTGCAATGTTAGTTATGCTATTTGGTGATTTCACATTAAAACCAATTTATGGTGATATAATTTGGTATATCGCAATCTTATTTACTGTTATTAGTGGATTAGATTATATTATTAAAAATAGAAAAATTATTTTCAACAATATTTAAGTAAAACGATGTTTTACCGACTAATATAGATAAAGGGGTGTTAAAATGGCTAAAAATACTAAACAAGTTGCTTTAGAAGCAGCTTTAAAACAAATTGAGAAACAGTATGGTAAAGGTTCAATCATGAGAATGGGTGACGAAGTTGCTAAAACATTAGACGTTATTCCAACAGGATCTTTAACATTAGATATTGCACTAGGTGTTGGTGGATATCCAAAGGGGCGTATTATTGAAATATATGGACCAGAAAGTTCAGGAAAAACAACATTAGCTTTACATGCGATTGCGCAATCACAAAAAGCTGGTGGATATGTTGCCTTTATTGATGCCGAACATGCTTTAGATATTAACTATGCCGCAAAATTAGGTGTAAATGTTGATGATTTAGTATTATCGCAACCTGACACAGGAGAGCAAGCACTAGAAATTACAGAAGCGTTAATTAGAAGTGGTGCTGTAGATACAATTGTTGTTGACAGTGTTGCTGCTTTAGTACCTGAAGCTGAAATTACCGGTGATATGGGTGCTTCACATGTTGGTCTTCACGCAAGATTAATGAGTCAAGCAATGCGTAAATTATCAGGTATTATTTCAAAAGGTCAAGTTACAGTAATCTTTATTAATCAAATTAGAGAAAAAGTAGGAGTTATGTTTGGTAGTCCTGAAACAACGACTGGTGGACGTGCACTTAAATTCTATTCAACAATAAGATTAGATATTAGACGCGGTGAACAAATTAAGATCGGAACCGAACTAATTGGTAACAAAGTTAACATTAGAGTAGTTAAAAATAAAGTTGCCCCACCATTTAAATTAGCAACAGTAGACTTAATTTATGGTGAAGGTATTTCTCAACTAGGGGAATTAATTGATTTAGCTGTTGAACAAGATATTATTAAAAAAGCAGGTTCTTGGTTTTCATATGGAGAAGAAAGAATTGGACAAGGTCGTGATGCGGTTAAGACATTTTTAGAAGCTAGACCTGAAACATACGATGAAATTATGGAAAAAGTTTTAGAAGTACACGGATTAAAATTAAATAAATAAAAAAATCCTCTTAAGAATTCTTTAATTCTTAAGAGGATTTGTTATTTTCTATCGTACTGATACTTAATTTTATTTAAATCGTATTTATAATATAAAGTTATATTTTCATCACTACCAGAAATAATAGCATTTTTAATTTTAACATCAATTTTAAGAATCAAACTAGGTAAGCCAACTTTGAAAACAAGTAGTTTTCTGTTTGGTGTATCATAAGGGAATCTAATGTTTGATGTATCTTTACCGTTTGCTCCTTTATTCACTCTAATTGAACTTTTTGTTGTTTGTTCCTTTAACCAATTAGCTTTTAAAATTGCTTCAAACTGATATTCATAATTAACTTTTAAAGGTTCGTAATTAATAACGAATACATAATCATGACCATCATCGTTTGTTAATTTGTTAACTTCTTTTAATTTAATATCTAATGATTTAATGTATTTATTTAATTTACGGTTAGAAGCTAGGTCACTTTTGTATAAATATTCAGCATTTGTATCACTATTTGAGAAGTGAAACTTATTAGCATTTTTACTAAAATTTGTATATGCTAATATTAATACAAAAACTGGAATAGCAATTAGTAATAAATATATAACTAATTTTTTCGGATGTGTTTTCACCCAATTAAGTAGTGATG
>DATFIG010000099.1:0-8526 GCA_035270345.1 Haploplasma sp. | reverse complement strand
GTTCTATATACCGTTGATAAGTTCATTGTTTCATCAGGTAATGAATAAAAAATATTCTCAATGTTTAAAGGTTTATTAATAGCTTTTAAAATATCATAAATTAACTTTCTTTGTTTTGTCATTCTCATAATAGGTCAACCTCACTTCAAATAATTTAGTACTATTTTATAGTTAAATTATACCACATGGAAAAATATTTTTGCAAATTACTTGCAAAAACATTAAAAGTGGAAAAAAAACTTAAAAAGTGGTATAATAATTAAATGAAATAAGATCTATAAAATAGATAATAATAAAGAGGTGGATTGTGCGAGTAAGTGTAATTGAAGAAAAATTAAACAATATATTAGAAAATTATGACGTTGTTATTTACAGTGTTAAAACTAAAAGAGAATTTGGTGAAAAAATACTGGAAATATTACTAAAAGGTAAAGAATTAACAACTGACTTGTTAGCTGAAATACACCAACAGTTGTTTGACATTTTAGAAGATGGGGATCTTGATGAAGATTATTACATGGAATTATCTTCAGTAGGTGCTGAATATGAATTAACTACGTTAGATGAAATTGTCGAACATGTTGGTAGTTATGTTGCAATAGATGCTAAAAATTATAAAGCGATTGGGACGATATTAAGTGTTGATGGGTCTATTATTACATTAGAATATAATGCAAAAGGACAGTTTAGAAAATTAAAAATTGAATATGACGAAGTTGTAAAAATTGGAACTAGAGTCAAAATATAAGGAGAATTACAATGGCAAAAGCAAAAAATGATGTATTAAGTAATATCGCAGTTGTTGCGGAATCAACAGGTTTAACAAATGAGCAAGTTTTAGATGCAATTTCACAAGGTTTAATTGCAGGATGTAAAAGAACTCATAAAGTAAACTCATGCCGTGTTGAAGTAAATGAAAAAACAAATGATTTTGATGTTTATAAACAATACTTAGTTGTTGAGGATTATGATTTAACATTAGATAAAACATATACTCAATTATTAGTTGAAGATGCGTTAGAAGAATCAACTAATGCAACGGTTGGAGAAATTTTAGAAATTCAGATTAATCCAAGTGATTATGGACATTATGCTATTAGAGATATGAAGCAAAAATATAATGATACTATTTTAAATGCTCAAAAAACTAATCTATTTGACTTTTTCAAAGACAAAGAAGATGAGATGTTAAGAGCAAGAGTAATTGATGAATCACCAACTACTTATCGTTTAGATTTAGGTAAAGAAACAACATTATTACCAAAGAGTGAAACTTTAGAAAAAGATAACTTACACATTGGTGATGAAGTATTTGTTTATGTATCATCAGTTGAATTAAAACCAAAAGGACCAAAAATATATGTTACAAGAAAACATAAAGGTTTAGTTAAAAAATTAATGGAACAAAACATTCCAGAGATTGCTGACGGAACAGTGGAAATCGTTGGTATCAGTCGTGAGGCTGGTGATCGTTCTAAAGTTGGTATTAGAACTAATAACCCACAAGTTGATCCAATTGGAGCTTGTGTTGGTGAAGGTGGTTCAAGAATTCGTGAAATCGTTACTGCGCTATCTGGTGAAAAAATTGACCTATTTAGATGGAGTGATAACGAACGCGAACTTATCCAAAATGCATTACAACCTGCAGATGTTATCGCAGTAACAAAACTTAACCCAAGAGATAAAACAGCATTAGCAATTGTTCCAGATGACCAATTATCACTAGCAATTGGTAAACAAGGACAAAATGTTAAGTTAGCTGTACAAGCTTCTGAATGGAGTATTGATATTAAATCAGAATCAATGGCAGCATCTGAAGGGATTTTGTATTAAGCAATGAAAACAAAAAAGATTCCAATGAGAACTTGTGTTGTTACTAGAGAAGTTTTACCGAAAAACGATTTAGTACGTATTGCTGCAACAAAAGAAGGCGTTGTAAGTATTGATTTAACTGGTAAAGCACCAGGACGAGGAGCATACTTAAAACTAAGTAGAGAAGTTATTGCTTTAGCAAAGAAAAATAAGGCGTTAGAAAGAAAACTTGAAGTTAAGATACCAGATGAAATATATGAAAAATTAGGTGATTTAGTTGACTAAAATTATTGGGTTAGCTAATCGTGCTAATAAAATTACAACAGGTACAGAAATTACAATTAATAGTGTTAGAAAAGGCAAAATAAAATTAGTGTTATTAGCAACAAATGCTTCAAATAACACAAAAAAACATGTTAGTGATAAATGTAAACATTATAAAGTTGAAGTAATTGAAGAATTTACTTCACAGGAGTTATCGGCAGCAGCTGGTAAAAACAATATAATGGTTATAGGTATTACTGATGTTGGATTTAGTAAATTAATACTAGATCAGAAAAGGAAGTGAATAATATGGCCAAAAAACCAAGAGTTCAAAAGAACAAACCAGTAAGTCAAAAGCCAAGCAACGCAAAGAAAAAAGATAACAAGGCCGGTGAAAAAATTGTTATCTACACTGATAATATGAGTGTTTCAGATTTGGCGGAACAATTAAATGTTTCAAATGCGGTAATTATTAAAAACCTTATTCAACTAGGTATTATGGCAAGTGTCAATGTAGCACTAGACCGTGAAACTATTGAATTAATTGCTTTAGAGCAAGGTTATGAAGTTAAAGACGAAGTAATTACTGACGTAACAAGATATGATGAATTTGTTACGGAAGATAATCCAGAAGATTTAGTACAAAGACCACCAATTGTTACAATTATGGGACACGTTGACCACGGTAAAACAACTCTATTAGATACAATTAGAACTACTAGAGTTACTGCTGGTGAACATGGTGGAATTACACAACATATTGGTGCATACCAAATTGATAGAAATGGAAGTAAAATTACTTTCATTGATACTCCAGGGCACGCGGCATTTACAGAAATGCGTAAACGTGGTGCAGGGGTAACAGATATTGTTATTCTAGTTGTAGCAGCTGATGATGGAGTAATGCCTCAAACATTAGAAGCGTTAGACCATGCTAAAGCAGCTAACACTAAAATTATTGTAGCAGTTAATAAAATGGACCGACCAACAGCAAATCCTGACCAAGTTATGTCAGAATTAGCAAATCATGGTTTACTACCTGAAGAGTGGGGTGGAGAAACTCCATATGTTAAAATCTCAGCGTTAAAACGTGAAGGTGTTGAAGAGTTATTAGATTTAATTGAACTTGTAAGTGAAATTAATGAGTATAAAGCAAACCCTAAACGTGAAGCTAGAGGAACAGTTATTGAATCTAAATTAGATCGTGGACGTGGACCAGTTGCAACATTTATTGTTGAAAGTGGAACATTAAAAGTTGGAGATAACGTTGTAGTTGGAACAACTTACGGTAAAATTAGAACAATGGAAGATGATTTGAAAAATCGTTATCAAGAAGTTGGACCTTCAGCAGCAATTGAAGTAACAGGACTTAACCAAGTACCTAAAGCTGGTGATGTATTCATGGCTTTCGCAGATGAAAGAATGACTCGTCAAATTGCTGAAGAAAGAGCAAGCATCGAAAAAGATGGCGAACAAAAACAATTAAAAGCAACATTAGATAGTATGTTTGGTGATTTAGATGCGGATGTTAAAGAGCTTAATCTATTAATCAAAGCAGACGTACAAGGTTCAATTGAAGCTTTAAGAAATGTTTTAGCAACTATTAAAATTGATGGTTTAAAAGTTAACATTGTACGTGCCAGTGTTGGTGCTGTAAGTGAAAGTGATATTATCTTAGCAAGTGCATCAAATGCAATTGTAATTGGATTTAATGTTAGACCAACAAGTAATGTTAGAGATATTGCTGCTAACGAAGGTGTTGAAATTAGATTATATAATGTTATATACCGTGTAGTAGAAGATATTGAAAAAGCATTAAAAGGTATGTTAGAACCTGAATTTGAAGAGCAAGTAATCGGACAAGTAGAAGTTCGTGAAACTTATAAAGTATCAAAAGTTGGAACAATTGCTGGTGCATTTGTTACAGATGGTATTGTTAAACGTGATTCACTAGTACGTGTTGTACGTGAAGGAATTGTTGTATATGAAGGTAAATTAGCGTCACTAAAACGTTTTAAAGATGATGCGAAAGAAGTTAGACAAGGATTTGAATGTGGACTTTCAGTTGCGAACTACAATGATATTAAAGTTGGAGACGTAATTGAAGTATCTGAATTAGTAGAAATTGAGGTAGAATAATATGTCAATTACAGTAGAAAGATTAGCAAGTTTAATTCAAAGAGAGTTAGCACCAATTGTTAACTCAGTAGTACAAAAAGAAGTTATTGGTTATATTAACTTAACAGAAGTTAAATTAACTAAAGATTTATCAATTGCTAAAATTTACTATACAATTTTAAGTGATAATGAAGAAACTTTAGAATATACTCAAAAAGAGTTAGATAAAGCAAATGCTACTATCCGTATGGAATTAGCTAAAAAAATTAAAAACATTCGTAAGATTCCAGAAATTAAATTTGTATATGATGAAGCATTAGCTTATGGAAATCATATTGATAAATTATTAAAGACAATTAAGTAACCGTTTGGTTACTTTTTTTCTTTAATGTCAAAAAAATGTTATAATAATTGAGGTGATAGATTTGTTTGCTAAAGTAATTGTTGATATAAATATACCAACACTTGATCGTTTATTCGATTATATTATTCCACAAGAAGATATTGAAATATTAAAAATTGGAATGCGAGTAATCGTTCCTTTTGGGTTTCAAACAAGACTGGGTTATGTAATTGATATTACAGAAGAAAGCGATAAAGCAAATAAAGAAATTATTGAAGTATTAGATGTTTACCCAAGCATTGATCTAGAACAATTTAAATACATTGAATATTTAAAAGAAAATAATCGTTCAAGTTTGATTGATATTTTAGAAACTATTTTACCAAAGGAAATATTTTTAAAATATTATCAACAAATTTCGATAATTGGTAACGTTAATGAGATTAGTCAAGGACTTTTAGAATTTCTAAATCTTAATGGCCCTACTAGATATACTAGAACATTAAAAGAACATAGGCTTGAAATCGATCGTTTAGTCCGTAATAACATTTTAAAGATTGAACGTGAATATGAACAAAAAGCTAAAATTAAATATGAAGACACAATTACCTTTAATAAAGATAATAATTATGGACGTATTAGTAATTATGAAAGTTTAGTGAACTTTGTTATTAGCAATCCTGGCTTAACAAGAGCAGAGATTGTTTCAAATGATTTTAGTTTAAGTTCAGTAAATACACTTATTAAAAACAATGCATTTAAGGTAACCAAAACTATTGCTAACCGAGATGCTAATTTTATTGATACTAAGCTTATACCTGCTCATATTTTGAATAAAGAACAAGAAAATGCTTTTAAGATAATTAAGAAATCGTTTAATACAAAGGATGAATTCTTATTAAAAGGAATCACTGGTTCAGGTAAGACGGAAGTCTACATGCAATTAATGAAAGAAGTAATCAAAGAAGAAAAAAACATTCTATATTTAGTTCCTGAAATAGCCTTAGTTGCGCCTTTAGTTCAAAATTTAAAGAGTCGTTTTAGAGAGAAAATTGTTCACTATAATAGTTCTTTATCTAGTGGTGAAAGATATGATTCTTATCGTAGTATCATCAATAATGAAGCAAGAATAATTGTTGGAACAAGAAGTTCTGTTTTTTTGCCGATAAATAAATTAGGCTTAATAATTGTCGATGAAGAGCAAGATAGTTCTTATTCTCAAGTTAATACAAAAGTTCAATATGAACTTATTGACATTTTAAGAATAAAAGCTAATTATTTTAATGCACCTATAATCTTAGGGTCAGCTACTCCTAAAGTAGCGACAATGTATGAAGCTTTAAATAAAGATATCAAATTATTAGAATTAACAAAAAGAGCAACGAACCAACCATTGCCGAAGGTTGAAATGGTTGATATGAAAGAAGAACTAAAAAAAGGAAATAGTACAATCTTTTCCACAATTCTTCATAATGAAATTAATGATCGCCTTAATAAAAATGAACAAATTATTTTGTTATATAATAGAAAAGGGTATTCTTCGTTTACGATGTGCCGAACATGTAGTTACACACCCAAATGTAAGAACTGTGACATTTCATTAACTTACTATAAGTCATCAGATGATCTTAGATGTAGTTACTGTAACTATAAAGAACCTAATCTAAAAACATGTCCATCTTGTAACAAAGAGACAATTAGACCTATTGGTTTAGGAATTGATCAAATAACTGAGATAACAAAAAGAACTTTTCCAGATGCTAAAGTTATTCAGATGGATAGTAATGCTACTAGTAAAAAAGGTAGTCATGAAAAGATTTGGTTAGATTTTAATAATCAAAAATATGATATTTTAGTTGGTACTAAAATGGTTTCTAAGGGGATGGATTTTCCAAAAGTTACTTTAGTAGGAATATTGATGGCTGATTTGGAACTAAAAGCACCCACATATTTAGCAACCGAAGAAACTTATTCACTACTTACTCAAATGGTGGGACGAAGTGGCAGACATCAATTAGGTACTTCTGTTATTCAAGGTTATGATTTGGATAATTATGCTATAAGAAGTGTAAAGACAAATTATGAAGACTTTTATAAAGAAGCTATCTTTCAAAGACAAATTACTAAGTATGCTCCTTTTTATGAAGTGAGTCAGTTGTTGATTAAAAATAAGTCATATTTAGCTGCATATCAAGATGCTTTAAGGATAAAAAAAGAACTAGAAAAAGATTTTGAAATAGTATTAGGACCTTCAGAACCAATTATTAAGTTTATTAAAAATGAGTATAGATTTATTATTACAATTAAAGATAAGAAAATTAACGTAAAAAAAGTGTATAAAATAATAGATTATGAAAATAAAGATTCAAATGTTGAGTATTATAATAATCCAACATTGATTTAAAAAGGGAGATAACATGAAAAAAATAATATTTATGGGAACACCAGAATTTGCTGTTCCGGTATTAAGTGAATTGATTAAAGCAGGTTATGAAATATTAACGGTTGTAACACAACCAGATAAAGTACAAGGGAGAAAAAAAGAAGTCGTTTTTTCACCTGTTAAAAATTTAGCTATTGAACATGAGTTAAACATATTTCAACCAAGAAAAATTAGAGATGAATATCAATATTTAATTGATTTAAAGGCCGATTTAATTGTAACCGCTGCTTATGGACAAATACTTCCGAAAGACTTGTTAGAAGCTATTCCTGCGATTAATGTACATGGTTCTTTATTGCCTGCGTATCGTGGTGGAGCGCCAATTCAATATGCATTATTTGATGGTTTAGATAAAACAGGTATTACAATTATGGATATGGTTTATAAGATGGATGCTGGTGATATTATATTACAAGAAGATGTTATTATTACTGAAGATGATAATTATGAAACTTTATCACATAAAATGTCTTTAGTTGGATCGAAACTTTTAATTAAAGCTTTAGAAAAAGATCATCCTCGTATTAAACAAGATGAAGATTTAGTAACATTTGCATTTACATTAAAACGTGAAGATGAGTTTTTAAATTTCTATCAAGATGCTAATAGTGTTTTAAATAGATTAAAAGGTCTTATGCCTGATCCAGCGGCTTCAATATTAATTAAGGGAGAAACTTACAAAGTATATAAAATGCAAAAAAGTGATATAATATTATCAAAGCAACCAGGACAAATAATTATTGACAATAAGTCATTATTTATTCAAACCCAAACTGAAACATTAGAAGTATTAGAAATTCAAGCACCAGGTAAAAGAAAAATGTTTGTTAGAGATTTCTTAAATGGACAAAAAAACATTACTAATGGTGACTTCGTAGAAAGAGGTATTTAATATGTCAAAACCAAAAGTACTATTTACAAGAGATGAGATGTTAAAAATGAACATCGAAGTTTTAGAGGAACGTGGAGTTAGAGTAAGAGATATTGCTGAGATTACTCATATGCAACAATCACGTTATACTGAAGGAATTCCAATGAGTTTATGTGTTGAATCAGTTGAAAAGATTTTATCTTATCGTGATGTTTTCCACTTCGTTTTACTATCGGCAGAAATTGATCGTTTAGTTGAAGCGAAAGCTTTTAGAAGTCCAATGCAAGAAATTTTACATGAAGACTTAGGTTTGTTCGGTATTGATGAAACGTTAGGACTAGATTTATCTGGATTATACGGTACAATCGGACAAACAAACTTTGGAGACATCGATGTAAATAAAGTAGGAATTATCTCAAGATTAAATGAAGCAGGAAAAGAAGAAGGCGTATGTCATACATTTTTAGATGACATTGTTGGAGCTATTGCTGCTGCAGCATCAACAAGAGTTGCACAAGTATTAAATGAAGAATTCGCAGCTAGCGATAATAGTTTTCAAAGAATTAGTTTATTTGACTTAGAAAACGACAAACAATAATTAACTAATGGGTGATTCAGTTGGTAGATAAAAAAAAAGGAATATTTAATAAACTAAAAACACTTGGAGATAATTTA
>DATFIG010000098.1:0-2337 GCA_035270345.1 Haploplasma sp. | reverse complement strand
GTCCTACTCCTGGTACTCCTGGAATATTATCACTAGTATCGCCCATTAAAGCTTTAAGATCAATAATTTGTTCATGTGTTAATTCAAACTCATCAAACAATGACTTCGGCGTATAAACTGCAACGTCTTTCATACCTTTTTTAAGTAAGTTAACAGTAATATTATCATCTACTAATTGTAATAAGTCTCTATCACTTGAATAAATATCAACTTTAATTCCTTTACTACTAGCTTCTTTAGCATAAATACCAATAATATCATCTGCTTCATAACCAGCTTTAAAATAAGGTTTAATACCTAGTAATTCTACATACTCATGAACACGCGGAATTTGTTCCCCTAGTTCTTGTGGCATCTCTTTACGACCTGCCTTATATTCATCATAACTTTTATGTCTAAATGTTGGTTCTTTCGTATCAAAAGCAACTAACACGTTAGCTTCATCATGTGTAACTATTTTTGTGAACATATTGATAAATGCAAATAAAGCATTTGTATATTCACCTTTTGTTGTTTGCATTAATGTCGCACCTGGAAATGCAGTTGCATAATAAGCGCGAAACAGAATTGAATTTCCGTCTACTAAAATTAAATGTTTCATTTCAATTCCCCCTTAGTACTATTTTAACATAGAAATGTACAATACTTTTCCACATTAATTGTGGATAACTTCTTATTGTTAACACTATTTTATAAATAAAAAACGAATTAGCCCAATAAGAACTAATTCGCCTAAATTTTAATTAAATATCATACATTGTTAACATATTTGCTGGTGTTTTTCTTAGTAGTAACAATAATGGAATTAAAGCTAAAATAATATTAGTTAAAAATATTCCTACTACTGCAACTAAAAGTGAAATCGGAGTTACTCTAACTCCTAACATTGAACCCATAAATGAATTATATAAAGAGTTTGTTAGAATACTTCCTAAAACAACACCAATAAATGATGTAAATAAAGTTAAGATAAAGTACTCAACTGTAAATAAACTTAACACTTCATATTTACTAACACCTAATGATCTTAAGATACTAATTTCTTTAACACGACTTGTTAGAGATGATCTAACTAAGAAATAGAATATTAATCCAGAAACAACAATCGCAATTGTCATTTGAATTACCGCTTGTAACATAAAGTCAGCACGATCTTCTTTTAATATTTGTAATCTAAACTGTCTTAAATTTCTTAAATTAACATCTGGTAAAGGACCTTCTACGATATATATAAAATCATTAGTCATCGACTTGCTAGCTTCACCATTTAGTAGTTCATTAGCTACATCTGGATTAATATAATAAACATTACTACTATCATTGTTATCTACTAAACCAACAACTTCATAAGTAAACTCAGTATTATCTTTGTAAGTATAAGTAACAGTCTCTCCAATTGTTCCTGTACCGTCTAAAATTAACATTTCAATATTCTCATTTGCCATAAAATTAGTATTTAATGGTAAACGCCCTTGAACAATGTTTAAACCATCATAAACTCTAGCAAAACTACCAAGCTGACCGCGAATAGAATAAACTTTGTTAATAGATAAAATAGTACTCGATATATATGCTGCTTTACTATTAGTTTTAACAGTCCCAACAATCTTTAATCTAGTCTCTTGAACTGATACATCAAAATTAACTAAATCTTTTGCTTCGTAAATATCTCTTGAATTAAAGTAGACTGAAGCACTATATTTCTTATCTAAAACTGTTTCATCAATTAATATTTCTAAATCATTTTTAGGCATTCTTCCATTAGTTAATTGGTCTTCTTTAATAACATCAACAGGAATTGCTGACTCTAAACTAAAACCTACATACCTACGATTTGAATCAATAAAATTCATATCTCCAATTGCAGTATACTGATAATAATTTACTGATGAATCAAACATATCAGAGTTATAATCTTTCATATAAACATGTTCATCAACATGAATACCCGATGTATCTAAAACGATATTTGATGCTAATCCATGAACTGAAACTGAAAACATCATACCTAACATCGCTAAAGCAACAACTTGTAGTTTTGCTTTTTTACCTAAGTTTTTAATTTTTCTTAAAGCCGAGATAAGAGCCTCTTTAAAAGATAAAGTTCTTTTCTTTACACGTTTAGATTTAACTTTGTCTAATTCATCTAAAGAGAATTTAGTTTCAAACGCTTCATCTTCTTTAATATCTTCTAATTTTCGGTCGATTAATTTAATTTCCGATTTATTATCAATTACATTTATTCTTACATTTTCACCCTCAGGTTTTAAATAATAAGAATTATTGATTTTAACTATTGTTAGTTCAATATCTAACTCTTCAGCATTAGAGTAAAGT
>DATFIG010000097.1:0-5350 GCA_035270345.1 Haploplasma sp. | reverse complement strand
ATTTCAAAGAACAATCCACATAATAATTGGCGATTGTAAACAACATGATTTGATTTTTGAAATGGATCTAATTTTACAACTTAACATTTGATAAAAATTACATGAGTTTAATTAAATAAAAAAATCCTATTTTATAAGGTTAAATTGAACATGAAATATCATGTATTATTTAAAAAATCTAAAATATTAGATTATATATATGTTAATTGATTTATTTATAGACAACAATAATAATAATAATAATAAATAAAGTATCATACGTTTTATTATGTATGATACTTTATTGTTTAACAGCTCAATAAAGCAAAAAGATGGTCCTTATAATAAGGACCATCAGTTTATTTTTTTAGTTTGTAGATTTGATTATATACAAGTGGTGTATGACTTAAGTTAGTTACTAGTTTTGAAAAATGCACTGAAGCAATTTCACTAACAACACTTAATGATGATTTTGATTTAAATATACCAAAGATTTTAACATCCACATGTTTTTCATTCGAAAATCCATCAACATAAATGTCTTCTAAATAGTGGAATAATTCATGCATAATAACAGTATCTTTTAATTTATCAACTTCTATATTTTCAAGTCCATATTCTTCTGCACTATTAGTAATATTTTCAATTGTCGTTAAGTTAAGATAAATACTTTTTGTTTTTTTTCTATAATAACCTAAATACTGATAATTATAACTTTGTTCTTCCTTAACGTAGTTTAAATGAACTCCCATTTTAATTAAATAAACTATTGGAGTTGTTTCACCATAGTCTTCGTAAAGACGATTTTTGAAATCAATTGCTTGAGCCATTGCTCCTTCAACTAATTCTTTCTTCTTTTCTTCACTCAAAGTTCTACCTGTGGGACTATTATTAATCATATTCATATACAGATTGTAATCGTCTTCTTGTAGAGTCTCTTGTATTCTTTTTAATGTGTTGATCATTTTTGCACCACGTTTCTATTTATATTTGTTTTATTACATTAAGATTAAGAATGCTACTAAGATATTGATTGCTGTAATAGCCCATGCCCAAGGAAGATTCGTTTTAATATATTCGTTAGCGTCATATTTAGTATATGATAGTGACCACATTCCCCAAGATTGAGTTGGACATGATTGAGCAACAAGACCAACTGGTTGTACATAGAATAATACTAGTAGTAATGGTGAAGTTGCTGGAATAAAGATTGCTAACACTGAAGCTAATGCAATACCTGAACCCCAAATCATAAATGGCCCTCTAAATAATGCTAATGGTGCAAGTGCAATAAAGATCAATACAATAATAATTGGGTTATTGCTTACCCAGTTCATTGAATTACCTAGTGCTTGTTGAATAATTGGTGCTGCAAGTGAACTTGCTGCTGTTGAGAACATGTTAAGTACTAATAACATACCAATTAATAAAGCAACGTCTGAAATACCATTGAACAATGTTTTTTGTGTTGTTTCTACTGCTTTACGATAAGACTTCAAGTTTCCTGTTAATAGTAATCCGAAGAAAATACCAATAACAAATGAAGTAATTGCAGCAAACTGAGTTAACTGAGTACCATCCTTACCAATAATCATATTAATTACAACAATAATTAATGATAAGAGTACCGGAATAAATGGAACAATAAATGTATATCCAGGAACATCTTCTTCAGAGTCTGAACCACCTAAGTGATCATCACTCATTGACCATGCTTTAATTTTATCTTTTGATAAATATAAGCTGAATAAGATAAATCCAATCATAACTAATACGTGAATACCAAATGCAATCCAGCTAAATAACGTGAAGTTACCTGTAAAGATTGTGTCTTGGAATAAAGCTTTAAATAATGGGTGTTCAGAGAATTGAACAATATAACCATTATTTACATACATTCCAGCTGCAACTGCCATTAAGAATGAACCAACAGCTAGTTTTTTACTAACTCCAATAGTTAATAGAATTGGTAATACAATAGCACCAAACGCCATAACACTACCTGGACCAAATACTGATGTAAATAGTAATGCTGTTACAACTGATACAGTAAGAACTGTAACAACTTGTTTATCTCCTGATAACTCAACAACCTTTTTAATTAAAGATTTAGCGATACCAGTATCAACAATTACTCTACCAAACCATGAAGCAAAGATAATTACTGCTGTCGTAGTTCCGTAACCAATAGGTCCCCCACTATAGATACTATTAATATTACCTACAATGATATTCCAACCATCTGTGAATGACTTAATATTTCCAGCAGCTGCCTGCGTCCATACCGTGTGTGTCATTCCTAATAACAACCAGAATGTTGCTGTTATAAACAGCCCAATAATCATGTTTCCACCTTTAATACAGTAGTAGATAAATCCTACTAAACTGGCTAAAAGTAGCAGTGATGCAACAATTACAAAAATTTGCATAATTCTTCTCCTTTTATTTTTTTAAAATTAAGCCCCTAATTGCTTAATTTAAATTGTTTTTTTAAAAAATTACATATCGTTATTTGCAGCTATCAAGATTATCTCCGTATTTGGATCTTGATCGATTAATTGAGTTTCCATTAATAGAACTAACTGTTCGTAGTCCATTGTTGAGAAGTCTAATAATCTTGGTCCCACACAAATATAAAAGTCTGGGCGCATAATTACTTCCATTTGATAGCCTGAAACATCATCCCACATTTTAGCAACGTGCTTTAAGTATTCACCTGCTGTTGTTTTAATTGTAACAGCATGTCCTCTTTGAACTTTAATGAATCCTTTTTTATCAATAATTCTAATACTATTTTTAACTTTAAGTCCTTTATCAAATACAAAGAAGTTATTTGATTGCTCTACTAGTTTAATATCATCTAGATTAGTTCTCATGTCTTTTGCAGCTAACTCGTGAGCTTCTTTTTCTGTTAATTCCTTCATTTGACTTGAAGTCTTAACTTCTGTAGAACCAGTAGCAATAGCAGTAACTTTAGAAGTTTGAGAATCAATCTCAATGTGAACTTCAATACTTTCCTCAGTTGCTCCAGAGATAATTGCTTTATTAATCGCTTCAACTTTAATTGCTGCAATTTCTTCTCTAGTTGGAGAAGGAATAACTCTTTCTACAACGTCCCTAACCATTGCTAAAGCAACTCCAATTGATGAAATAACTTCTGCATTTTCTGGAATACTATAGTTTAGTCCCATTTTCTCTGCAAAGTATATAATTAATGATGCTGCTCCACCACCAACACCTACTAATGAGATTTGGTCTTTTTCTAATTTGTATTTTTCAGCCATATCTAAGATAACTGGTTCTAACTTAGCATAAGCACGTTCCATAATTTGTGTAGCAATATCTTCAACTGTTGTATTACAGTAGTCTGCTAATGCTTGCATAGCTTTTCTAGCTGATTCAACATTACCATGTGAGAAGTGTTCTTCTTTAACTAATCCTAATACGTTAGCCGCACAAGAGTTAGTAATTGTAATTCTTGAACCATCTTCCATTTTAATAGCTACATAGTCAGATGGGTCACCTTCTTTTGGTGAGAAGAATTCTACTTGTGGTCCTTTAATTTTGTCTGTGTTAGTATATACTGCATAGTCTAAACCAGCAATATGCGCACTTCTTGGCCCAACATCAATAATTCCATCTTTATTAGCTCTAACCATCGAACCACCAGCACAACCAGTAATTTTAACGTCTAATGAACTAATATATGTTTTATGGTTTCCTACAGTAGAATAGTCAATTGCTGGTCTACCATTTTTAATAACCCCAATATTAGTTGTAGTTCCACCTACTTCAAAGTAAACCCCGTTTGAAGCTCTAAGGTACATTAATGAACCCATTACTGAAGCTGCCGGCCCAGATAGCATTGTTAATACTGGCCTACGTTTCATTTCAGTAATTTCCATAACTCCACCATCACCACGCATGATCATTAATGGAACATGGACATCTGCAGCTCTAACTGAAGCTTCAGTAGAGTTTGCAGTATCTAACATTTTAGGTAAGATACTAGCGTTAATAACTGCAGTTCTTGTTCTTCTAGTTAAACCATATAATTTAGTAATTTCAGAAGCCATTGTAGGATGTAATCCTTGTTTATTAGCTTCATCTTGAACTAGTAACTCATAATTTGATTGGTCTACACCAAATGCTTGAGATGCAACAATAACTTGAGCACCTTCTGCTCTAAGACCACTAACTGTTTTTTCAATTGAGAATTTTTCAGGATTTTTTTCTAAATCTTTAATTCTAATAAATTCATTTAATGTTTCAATTTTTTTCCCAGCACCCAGGTCAACATCTTTAATTCTTGTTTGTCCTTTAGCTAGTCTTGCTTCTAAACCTTTTCTTGCTATACCAATAACACCAACCTTTGCAACGTCGCCTTCAATTAAAGCATTTGTTGCTTGTGTTGTACTATGTGCTACGAACACAACATCTTTTGGATTGATATTATTTTCTGTTAAACAATTTTGAAAAGACTCAACTACTCCGGCTGCAACACCCGAGATATGATCATGGGTAGTCTTAACACTAGACTTACCAATAATCTCGTGAGTATCATTGTCGATAGCAACAGCTTTAGTGTGTGTCCCACCAACGTCAATACCCATTCTAACTGATCTACTCATAAAACTCCTCCTTATTTTGAATTTATGTTTACCGGTCCACAAGGTTTACAAAAAAAATATTACCGGTGAATACAAACTCGTGTAAACCCTTACATGTTTTGATTATATACTATTAATTTCTTTAATGCAATACTTTTATAAAATTTTACAATTAATATGTTTGTAAGATTAATACTGTTTTAGAAGATCAGTACTTTCTTTAATATCTAGCTTAACTTCTATATTAATGTTCTTTTTTGATCCTGCAGGTTTTTGTAATCTTTGTTGTAATAGCTCTACTGCCCTATAACCCAACTGATACCAGTTCGGAGATAATGATGTAATTGAGGGTGAATTTAACTCTGTCCAACCTAATGAATTATTGCTACCAAAATCATCAAAACTTACAAACCCTAATTCAAATGGCATTCTTATATTTAAATCTTTAATGGCCTTAGCAACTGTTAATGAGATTTTACCATTACTACAAATGATGGCCGGTATACCATTTTTATTATTTTTTAAAATTACTTTTAAAATGTTTTTAGCTTCTTCTTTTGTGTTTTCATTAAAAATGTGAATATACTTTTCATCTACTTCTTTTCTACTGTATCCGAAGGTTTCTAGTGAATCTTTTAAGGTAATAATTCTTCTTTGTCTTGGTTCAACAGTATCATACTCTTCAGTTAACATATGAATATCTGTATAGCCTTGTTGTCTTAAATGATTGATAGCATCTTGCATAGGTGTAATACTATTAG
>DATFIG010000096.1:0-2466 GCA_035270345.1 Haploplasma sp. | reverse complement strand
GGTATAATTCAATTAAGAGTTATACCTTTTTTACTAGCTATCATTATAGGGACAGTTTTTAAGATTATTGACTATGATGATTAGTAAAATGTTGGAAAAAGAAAAGGTGATCAACAAAGCAACCAGTATATAAGTCAAGTGTAAAAAAACAAAAAAAACATACCAAAATGAATAAAATAACAATATGCAAGGCATGCTTAAAAAAGTAAGGTTATAATATTAAAATTAAAAAATGAATATACTAAAAAATAAGAGTGAACCTTCGGGTTCACTCTTATCTTCTATATAACAATTTAAAAACAAGCAAAAAAAACCATAACATCTACTATATATGATAAGATTAAGTAGATGTTATGATGATTAAAAGGAGCGATTAAATTGGCATTTATTGAAAAATATTTTAATTTAATAGGAGCGATAAAGTGGAAACAACCAATGTTTATGCTTAATAATTCCTTTATTATCGGATTTAGTTATTCAAAGAATCATATTGCAATTGCACCAGAACAAGTAGTTGTAGAACAATTTAGCGAACAAATTAAAGCGTATGGTTATAACCATACTAAAATGTTAATTCAATTTCCCCACAATAAAGAAGTTAATTATGAATTACTAAAAATGTTAATTGACTATAACATTTTAAACAAAAAAAATAGTACGTCGTTTTGGCGTAAATAAAGGAGAGAATTAATTATGAAAATAGAAATATGGACCGATTTTGCATGTCCTTTTTGTTATATTGGAAAAAAACGTTTTGAACAAGCGCTAGATAACTTCCACGGCAAAGATAAAGTGGAAGTTATCTACAAATCATTTATATTAGTTCCTGATGCACCAAAAGAAACTAATCTTTCTGCGATTGAAGAATTAGCTAAATCTAAAGGCATTCCCAAAGAACAAGCTAAAATGAGTTATGAGCATGTTGTAAGAATGGCTAAGACAGAAAATCTAGAATATAACTTAGATACAATTAAAGCTGTTAGTACTAATGATGCCCACCGTCTAATGCAATGGGCAAAAGGCTTTGGCAAAGAACGCGAATTATCAACAGCATTATTTGATGGCTATTTTGTTACAGGAAAAAACTTAGCAGACTACAACACTTTAGCAGAAATAGCTCTAAGTGTTGGTCTTGATCCTAAAAAAGCGCGTGAAGTATTAGAGTTTGACCAATATTTAGATTTAGTAGAAAAAGATATTAGTGATGCTAGTATGTTAGGCGTTCAATCAGTACCAACATTTGTTGTAAATAGAGAATATGGTGTAAGTGGTGCTCAAAGAGAAGAATACTTTACAAAAATGTTAGAAGAAGCATACCAAGAAATGTATCCTTCTAAACTAAAGATTACGAAAGATGACTCTGCGTGTGGTCCTGATGGCTGCGACATCTAATAAATGTAGTTGGACAACATCTGAACTATTAGAAAATTATCATGATAATGAATGGGGCATTCCATTACATGATAATTTAAAACTATTTGAAATGTTAATATTAGAAGGCCATCAAGCAGGACTTAGTTGGGAAATAATTTTAAAAAGACGAAAAAATTTAAGAAGTGCTTATTTTAATTTCGATCCAAACATTTTAAAAGATTTAACTAATGAGGATTTAAATAATTATTTAACTGACAATAGAGTAATAAAAAATAGATTAAAAATTAAATCAGTTAGAGATAATGCAATTGCATATTTTAAAGTATTAGAAAAACATAACAGTTTTAATGATTATATTTGGAGTTTTACGAACTACAAACCAATAATTAATAATTGGCAAACACATAAAGAAATACCTGCAAAAACAGAACTATCAGAAAAAATTAGTAAAGACTTAAAAAAATATGGTTTCAAATTTGTTGGACCAACAATCATTTATGCTTTTATGCAAGCAGTAGGAATTGTAAATGATCACTTAATTACATGTGATAAAAGAAAATAAAAGTAGGCAAAGTAAGTTCAAACTTATTTTGCCTACTTTATTATAATAATAATTTTTTTATAGTTTGTTAGCTGGTTTAAAGTCATAGATTCTTTTAACTCTGTTATTAAATTTGGTACTGTAATATATAAGACATTTTTTGATTGCATGTTTGCTGCTATACCAAGACCAATTGCTGTCTGAGTTTTACCCACTTTTTTATTATGACTTGATATTAGTTCCTGTTTTAAGTTATAAACGTTTATATGTTCTAAATAAACGTTTGAATAAACATTTTTACCTACATATGAATCAGGAACTGAATAATAGTTTGAATCTATCATTATTAATGCCTCATGATTTACTCTAGAATTTCTAATCTTCCAAGTTCATACTTTACTAAAGGTAGTTTTATTAAGGAGACTTTCTCATCTCTTAATTTGGGTTTATCTTTATTTAAATCTAACATCTCGCTTACTGTGTATTTTCTTAAACTTTCTAATGATTCAAATTTATAATTGATGGTAAATAATTCAGTTCTAGCTATTTTA
>DATFIG010000095.1:0-8809 GCA_035270345.1 Haploplasma sp. | reverse complement strand
ATAATATGTTTACTGATAGAAAAGGGACGATAATATGAAAAACATGGACTTTTTGAAGAGTTGGCAATACGCCCATAGAGGCTTATTTGATAATAAGCAACAAATACCTGAAAACAGTTTAAAAGCCTTTAAAAAGGCGCTAGAGAACAACTACGCGATAGAATTAGACATTCAAGCAATAAGTGATAATACTTTTGTTTGTTTTCATGATAGTAATTTAAAGAGGATGACAAACTTAGACTCTAAACTATATAATTATAATTATGAACAATTAAAAGAAATTAAATTACTAGATAGTAATGAAGAAATTCCGAAATTTATTGATGTGTTAAATGTTGTTAGTGGAAAAGTTCCACTACTAATAGAAATTAAGAGTCATCAAAACTATAAAAAACATTTAAAAAATCTAGTACTAATACTTGACCAATACAAAGGTAATTATGCTGTTTTCTCATTTGATCCTAAAATAGTTAAATGGTTTAAGAAGTATCGACCAAACTACATTAGAGGACAAATAACTTCTTATTTTCATGAAAATAATAAGATGCCTAAATTGATTAAATATTTAATGAAAACACTATTCTTTAATAAGTTTACTAAACCTGATTTTATTAGCTACAATATTGATAACTTACCAAATAAGTATGCAAATAAGTTTAAGAATCAAAACAATAAAGTTGTCTTTGGATATACTGCAAGAACACAAGACCAATATGATGCAATATTAAATAATTACGATAATGTAGTATTTGAATCTTTTAGACCAAAAAAAAACACCTAAATTAGGTGTTATGAACTGATACTTGTCAAGTAGACAGGTTAAATATTATAAAAATTAGAAAGCCATATCCCTATATTCTATAGGAGTTTGGCTTTTTAATTTGCTTTTTAGTCTTACTTTATCGTAAAACTGAATGTAATCGTTAACTGCTTTTTCTATCTCATTTGTCCAGATCACGATAACTACCTTCTCCATTGTTATAAGATTTAATCACTTTCTCTTTAAATTCTTTTGTATATTATCGGTCTTTAGTTTGCATTTTAAGTGACTCTAGACCATAATTTTTATACTTAGTATACATTAATTTGAATCCTGATCTGCTAATACCAAACTCATCAGATATAGATTGTTGAGTTCCTTTTCCTTGTTCGTACAACTCACATGCTTTGACTTTCTCTTCAAAACTTAATCTCTTTCTCTTACCCATAAATAAAATACCTCCAAAGTATTAAGTTAAATATTATACTATTTAACTTGTCTACTTTGGAAGTATCATATCATTATTTTTTTGTATAGTCTTGTTTTCTAATTGATCCATCAACTTTATGGATAACAATCGTTGTTCCCGCTTTATCTGCTAAGTCTTGTGCATACTCAATTGCTTCCAATTGAGTTAGGAAAAACTTAATAGTTTTTTGAGAACCTTCTTTTCTTACTCTCCAACTCTTAAAGTGCTCACTCTTCTCATCTTTGTTTTGAGATACATGATACTTCGAAGCTGAAGTCTTTGTAGGATTGTCCTGAACAACATCTTCTGTCTTATTATTTTCTACAGCTTTTTTTGCAACAGGTTCTTTAGCTTTAACAGGTTGTTCCGTTTGATCTGCTAATGCTCTTTCTACAGATTGTTTCTTTAGCTCTTCATGTGAAATTCGTTGTTGTTCTTGAGCTTCTTTCTTTTTCTTCTTTCTTCTAAAAAAACACACAATAACGCCCCCATTCAAGTTTATAAGTTTATTATATCGTACTTAAGTTTATTTTGCACTTATATTATTATATTTCTTAATTTGACGTAGCATTCTTAAACCATTTAGGATAACAATCATTGTACTTCCTTCATGAATAACAACTGCAAATGGCATTTCCATTAAACCAAATACATTCATTGTAATAATAAATAATACTACTGCCATTGAAAATATAATATTTTGAATAACTAAACTTCTTAATTTTTTAGCTATTTTGTGAGTATAGATCATTTTTTCTAAATCATTTTGCATTAAAACCGCATCTGCAGCATCAATTGCAATATCAGTTCCATCACCCATCGCAATACCAATGTCTGCCATTGCTAGAGCTGGGGCATCATTAATACCATCTCCAACCATCGCAACTGCTCCATACTCAGTTTTTAAATCTTTAATGATGTTTGACTTATCTTCAGGTAAAACATTACCAACAACTTTATTAATACCTAACTGACGTCCAATTGCTTCACCAGTTTTAATAGCATCTCCAGTAATCATAATAGTTTCAATATTTTGATCATTAAAGTAGTTGATTGCATTAATTGATGTTACTTTTGGAATATCTTGAATTGCTAATAAACCAATTACATCATTATTTTTACTAAAGTATACTACCGTTTTTCCATCATTTTCAAAAGTTAATGTTACATCTTTAATACTTTCACTAACTTCTTTATAAGAACTCGGTTTACCAATCTTATATTCATCACCAAGATATGTTGATACTAATCCGACACCAACTATGTTAGTTGCTTCTAAAGTAATAATACTCTTAGTTTCAATACTTTCAATAATTGCATTTGCAAGTGGATGGTTTGAATGTTTTTCGATAGCAACAATAATATCTAAAAAGTTATTAACTTCTGATTCACTTAAATTTTTATTAAAGAATCTATCTGTTACAACTGGTTTACCTTCTGTTAAAGTTCCTGTTTTATCAAATGCAATTGCTTTAACATCGGCAAAATTTGATAAGTATGAACCACCTTTAAATAATATACCGTTTTTGGCTAAGTTAGAAATAGCTGATAAAGTAGCTGGAATATCAGTTGCAGCTAATGCACAAGGTGAAGCCCCAATTAATAAAACCATCGTACGATAGAAACTATCATACGCGCCCCAACCAACTAAAACACCCGTTAAATAAAATAGTGGTGCAATTACTAAAACAATTGTTACATAGATTGGTTCAATGCGTTTAATAAAAGCTGCTGTTTTAGAAATATTTGTTTGTGTTTGACTTACTAATTGAATAATTTTAGCAATAACTGTATCTTTAGTATCTTTAGTAACTTTCATTTTAAATGTACCATTACCATTAATAGTACTACCAAAAACAACATCACCAACAGTTTTTTCTTTTGGAATACTTTCACCAGTAATAGACGCTTCATCAATACTTGAAGTACCTTCTAAAATAATACCGTCTGTAGCAACTTGGTCACCAATTAAAACTTGCAAATGATCGCCAATTTTTAACTCACTAACATGAACAATTTCAATCGTTCCATCTGCTTTAATTCTTCTCGCATCAGTTGGATTTAAGTTAAGTAAGTTTTCAATCTCTCTTTTACTTCTTCCTTCAGCATAATCTTCTAATAAATGAGCCCCTGCAAAAATAACAATTAATAAAGCACCTTCCATAAATTGATTAATAAATAGAGCGCCAATCGCCGCTAAAGTCATTAATATATGAATGTTTGGAGCAAATCTTTTCTTCTTAATGGAAGACCTAACTGTATCTTCAAAACCTTCAAATACAACGTGATATCCAGATAAAATTAGTGTAAATAAATACATAATGTTTCTAACCGTAAAAAACTTGTTTAAAAATTCTAAATGCTTAGGGAATAAAGTTAAATCTTTTGGAACTAAAAAAGCTAATAAAAAAATTGCTAGTCCTACAAAAAATAATATTATAGATAATATTCCTCCATGCTCATGCTCATGTTCTTTGTTATCACAACTACTACATGAACTAACGTTTAATTTTTTCTTTTTCTTTTTCTCTTTCATTTTAATTACCTTCTTCTTCTACGTGGTCTATTGCTTGATTAAATATTTCGTGAACGTGCATATCAGATAATGTATAATATACTTCTTTTCCTTTTTTTTCATATACTACTAAATTATTATCTCTTAAGACTCTTAGTTGATGTGAAACTGCACTTTGACTCATATCTAAAATTAATATTAGTTCGCTAACACTTAATGAATGATTTTTTAATGCAAATAATATATTCATTCTTGTTGGATCAGCTATCGCTTTAAATAATAAACTTACTTTATGTTTAGTATCTGAGTTAATTAGATTATCTTTAATTACCTTTAAATGGTCATCCATAATATTCACCCTTTCATATGAATGTATGTTCATATGTTCATATTATAGTGACTTAAGTTTATTTTGTCAATACTAAAAGACACTTTAAGTAAAAATAATTCAAATTGTGGAAAAGTAAAGCCTAAAATATGATACAATAAAAGATGAGTATTTTAGAAAGGTTTATTAAAAAAAGGTGTTATATGAAAAATAATAATAAAGTTTATTTATTGATTGGGATCTTTTTCTTACAAGGAATTGTAACAAATATGCATCATCCAATTATGCCATATTATGTTGATTTCATGCAGTTAGATGGGTACATGGTTGGACTATATTTCTCGGTAATGAATACTGGGACAATGTTCGGTGGTCCATTTTGGGGTAACTTAGGTGACTCTGGAAAGAAAAAAATTAGTGTTATATTAGGATTCTCATTATATGGATTGGGACAAATATTATTCGGTATGGGTCACATCTTTGGTCAATGGCCATTAACAATCTTTAGATTTATGAGTGGTTTTGGAATTGCCGCAGCAACAACAATTATTATGAGTGAGATAATAATAGGTTCAACACCAAATACTAGAAATAGAAATATTACATTTGGAGTTACTTCATTAGCATTAGGAGGATCAGTTGGTTACTTTATTGGTGGACAGTTAAATTCAAATCCAATACTTACAAAAATCTTCCACACTGATAATTTCCAAATTGCATTATTAGTACAAGGTATTCTAGTTGGTTTAGTAGCATTATTAACATTCTTTGTTTATAAACCAACACCAGTTGAAATTCCTGAAGATGGGCAAGTTAAAAAAAGAGCTCAATTTTGGGAAGGTTTTAAAGAAATTAAAAATGTTGGTCCTGAATTACTATTCTTCTTAATAGCATTAGTATTTATTACTATTGGAGCTACAAATGTGGATAAGTATTTAGATATGTACTTTAAGGATTTAGGTTATGATTCTTCAACTTTAGGAAACTATAAAATGATTGTAGGTTTCTTAACTTTATTCGCAACATTAGTTATTGTTCCACTATTAATGAAAATTAAAAAAAGAACTTTAATGTTCTCAATCTTCCAAGCAGCAAGTGCTGTAATAGTCTTTATTACATTCAGACAAACAGATAAGCAAGTATTTATTTACTTAGTTTATTCTCTATTAATGGTTTATATTGTTATTAAAGCAAGCTTCGCACCAATTGAACAAGAACATGTCGCAAGCTTCTCAAAAGATAGTAATATAGCTACTACAATGGGAATTAGACAATCGTTCTATTCAATCGGAACTATTATTGGACCATTAGTCGGTGGTTGGTTATATGGTATGAATAAGCTATCAGTATTTTATGCATCAGCAATACTATTCTTATTGTCAGTTGTTTTCCTAACTTTAAGTGGAATCTATAAGAAAAAGAATTTAACAGAAAACGCAGCAAGATTATAAACATTAGATCCTGAGTAAAATCAGGATCTTTTTTTACCTAAAAAAAATAAAAAAAAGGCTCTATTGAGCCGTTAATTTTAATTGGAGCGGGTGATGAGAATCGAACTCACGTCATCAGCTTGGAAGGCTGAGGTAATAGCCACTATACGACACCCGCATATTAAATTAAAAGATTGATGGTGGGGATGACAGGATTTGAACCTGCGGCCTCCTGGTCCCAAACCAGGCGCTCTACCAAGCTAAGCTACATCCCCATAAAAGTTATTATGGCGCACCCAAGAGGAGTTGAACCCCTAACCTTTTGATCCGTAGTCAAACGCTCTATCCAATTGAGCTATGGGTGCTTTTTTAAATGGTGACCCGTACGGGATTCGAACCCGTGAATGCATGCGTGAAAGGCATGTGAGTTAACCGTTTCTCCAACGGGCCACTTATAAGCACATATACAAGTATACCTATTTTCGACTTAATTGTCAAGGCTTTTCTACACTTTTTATGTTTTTAATGTGCTTTTTTAGTATTTAATAAATTATATCATGCTTAAGTGATGTTAATCTAGTAAAATCATTATAATATTTTAGAATTTCAAAAACAAAATCATATACAACACCAGCAGATCTTGCTGTAATTATATTATCTGTTGTTACTACTTTTGCTTCTTCTAGGAAATTGCCATTAATTTGATCTTCCAAACCATGAAAAACTACATAATCACGATTCTTTAGTATCTCCAAATTATTTAAAAATAATGGTGCTGCACAAATTGCTGCTATTAGTTTATTTTCATTATTAAAACTGTTGATAACTTTATCTAATTCTACAGAATTGTTAATGAAATTAAAAACATGTTTTCCACCTGGTAAAACTACAAAATCATAATTATTTAAATTAAGTTCCTTAATTAAAAAATCTGCCTGTATATCTAAGCCATATGCTGTTTTAAGGCTTTTAGATTGTTCTAATGTAAAAGTGTCAATTTCATAACCAACACGTACTAAAAGCGCTCTAGTAGCTAATGCTTCAATATCTTCTATTTGATTATTTAAAAGTAACAAACCTTTTCTCATTTAATTACTTCACTTATTTCGTTATAAAGTTCTTTAATTAGTAAACTACCCTTAGCTTCAAATTCACTATAATCAGCAAGATGATTATTAGAACCTATAATATCAGAAACAACCTTAAAACTGTAAACAGGAAGATTTAAACGGTATGCCACTTGGAATATTGCTGTTACTTCCATATCAGCAATATAATTAGTATCGATCTCTTCTAGCATAAAGTAATCCCCTGTATAGATATTTACTCTTCTTATAGTAGGGAATTCATTTATCTGATGTTGTGTAATTTCATAGTATGCAGGCATTTTTGGAACTTGTCCTTTTTCATATCCAAACGTAGTAACATCAACATCATGGTACCTTGCTTTTTCTACTAGTAATTGTTCTCCAATTTTAAAGTTTCCCACAGCACCAACAAATCCTAAGTTAACGATTTTAGTAATTGGATATTTACCTGCTAAATAACTTGTTACAAAAGAAGCATTTGTTTTACCAATGCCTGTGATTGCATATAAGTTATTGTTTGATCTATAAAGTGGAAACATTCTATCTTTTACTAACTCTAAATCTTTTATGATATCTTTAGCTTCATCTTCCATTGCAAATATATATAATATCATACTAATTTACAAGCCTCATTAACTTCAATCTCATTATTTAAAACATCTTGTTTGTCAGTATTCTTTTTAAACCAAGCAACTGCATATGGACATGAATTAACTACTGTATAGTTATTATTCTTAGCATAGTTATAAACTTCATCCATGACTTTAGATGCCATTCCTTGACCTCTTAGACTTGAATCAACAAAAACTCTTTCTACGTTAAATACACCAGTTTGTATAAAAGGTATTCTTGCTTCTGCAATCATTTCACCTTGATCATTATTTAAATATATTCTTTCTTTTTCAATAATAAATTTCATAATTACACCTTCCTTATACATTCATTATATCACTTTATTCCACTAATATTATGATGATACATTAATATCTTATTACTTTATGATACAATTGTTTTAAAGGGGTGGATATATGGCTAAGTATGAAAAACAAGGTCGAGGAAGTTATAGTCAAATATTGGCTGATCTACACAAGACAATTACAGGTAACAGCATTAGTGCAAAATTAGAGAACCAATCAAGTTTTACTGTTGGTGATGTTAGAATTGCATTCAGAGTTTATGAACGTTATAGTTTTATTGGAGGTAATCGATTATCATTAAGCTTTACATTAGTAGGTAGTAGATCTAATAATGAAGTTAGATTATCAGTTATTACTGCAGGTGGAAGCCAAGCTATATTTTTTAAGTTAAATCGTTTTGGTGAAAATAGTTTTATTAATACAATTAAACCAGTGGTTGATAAGCTAATAACATAATCATTTAACAATAAACCATATGTTTTCATTTATATAATTTGAAAAGACCAAATACTATTAGATCTTATTAGTATTTGGTATATTTTTTAGTTATGACACAATGAAAGGATGCGTATTCTAATGCCTAAATATTATACTGTTAAAAAAATTGAAATTAGTGATAACGATAAGAAATCTAGATATGATGACTATCTAAACGAGGTTAAGTTGGGTAATTTACCTACTCCAGCAATGTCATTTGATGAATATTTTAATTATGATGCCTTATTTGAAGAGATCACTATGAAATGTTTAGAATGTAGACATCAAGAAAAGTTTGAAGATTCTCATATGCAATTTTTAATGGAAATGACAGGAACACCATTTCCTTTTGACCAATGTCTTAAATGTGGAATGAATGCTTTTATGCCTTTTATAAATGTCAAGTTAAGAATGGACAAAAGTGTGCAGTTAAGATTCCTCACTTTGACTTAATTCAAGTTTATCTTTAAGTCTGTAAGAAGGTCCAGTTATATTGAATAGATATGAATGATGAATTATTCTATCTAATATAGCTTTAGTAATCATTTCATCATTACCTAATATATTAGGCCATTTATCAAAAGTCATATTAGATGTGAATATTGTTGATCTTTTTGTATATCTTAAGTCAATTAACTGAAAGAATAATTTTGCTTCTAAAGGTGATATCTCATTAAATCCTACCTCATCAATAATTAATAGTTTATATTTAAAGAAATGTCTGACACGCTTATCAAACGAACCTTCGTTATAAGCGTTTTTTAATATTGTTATTAATTTATTAAACTTGATAAAGTAAACACTATTACGTCTTATTGCTACTGA